>CALACF010000306.1 GCA_937890245.1 uncultured Flavobacteriales bacterium | reverse complement strand
AAGTCCCACAGCGCATAAACGCCCAACCCGATCCAGATCGCAAAGGCGTAAAACGAACCGACGAAGGCGTAATCACGTTCGCGCGGCTGTAGTGGATATTGGTTCAAGTAAACCACGATCGCCAAGCCCGTCAGAACGAACAACAGCCCGGCAACAGTAAAGTCGCGCGTCGCATGAACCCCTTGGAAAATCAGTCCAATCAAGCCCAACAACAGCGGAAAGTAGTAAAAATGGTTCAGTGCCTTGTTCGAGGCGAGCGCCGGTGAAAGCTCCGCCCTGTTGCCCACACGCTCGGCGTCAATCACATCGATTCCGCTCAGCCAGTTGCCGTCGAGGTTGTTGCCGTGGCCCTGGCTGTCATTCTGACGACCGGAAAAATTCCACATGAAATAACGCATGTACATCCAACCAATCTGGTAATCCACGAAGAAGGTCAAATTCTCCGCCATGCTCGGCATAAGACGCTCGTGCATCGAGTTGATCTGTTTGTCAATCGACTGCGCTGCGCGGATATCCACCGCCGCACGCGTCTGGTTGGCTTTGATCGTCGCGTTGCGCCGTTGGCCCTCTAGCTGCTGCAGCTGAGATTCCAATGCCTGCACGTATCCACGGCCCCGGCCAGAGTTCTGGGCCAGTTCGGCCATCATCATATCGGCCACTGTCTCGCGGATGTCACGGTTCGTCAAATCGGCCAATCGTGCACCTTCGCCCCCGCTGGCGCGCAAGATCAGCTCCGTTGAAGACCGCACCTCATATTTCGCCGCAAATCGCTGGCCACTAGCACGGTACATCGCAGTCAATACCCGCTGCATCTCCGATTGCTCCAGGCCGCCGCCCAAAACCGCACTCGACAAATGGCGCTCAAAAGCAGCCCCCGTCCGCGTGCGCCCATCGAGCGGGCTATCAAATGTCGACTGCTCATTCCAGCCCTTGAAATTCGACCAGTTCTTGTACTCAGCGATGTGGTTGGCCTGGGCCGAATACATCCGCGGAAAAATCGAAGTGAACCGAGGATCATAATTTGCAATCGCATTTCGCTTCTCCCCGCTATCATAGTACTCCTGGAGAATAAACAGCTCCGCTTTTGGATCTTCCAAGGCCAATTCAGCCATGCGATTCTCAGCCGATCCGGCCTCGCGGAACATGGCAACGCGCTGCTCGACAGCCCCGCGCTGCTGATAGATACTGTGACTGGGAATCCAAGTTGAGCGCCCGTCATCATATGGGTTTTCCGCGTCATTTGGCGAATTCCAGTACTGGCCCTCAGCCAGCGGGCGGTCCCCATATTGCTCCCGGTTCAAGTAGGAAAGCAAGGCAAAGAGGTTGTCTGGGTTGTTCTCATCCATCGGCGGATTGGCCAATGAACGCACAACAATCAAGGCAAACGTCGAGTAGCCGATAAGGATCATCGTCGTACCCAAGGCCGCCAGGTTCACGCCCCACCAACCCTTTTGACGGCTGATGTACAAAAGGCCAGCGAGTCCGCCCATCACGAGCAGGGCATACACCACCACACCCGAGTTGAAAGGAAGCCCGAAATCATTAACCAGATGCAACTCAAACCAACCCGCCAACTTGATAAACCCCTGTATCAGGCCGACCTGCACAAAGAGTAAAATGCCCAGCGACGACGCCAGGGCCACCGCAAATCCGATCCATGAAAACTTGTAGCGCTTGAAGTAATAAACGGCCACAATCGCAGGGATCGCGAGCAAGTTCAAGAGGTGAACCCCGATCGATAGCCCCATCAAATACGCAATCAACACGATCCAGCGCAGGTTCCCTGCCTCGTCGGCATGGGCTTCCCATTTCAAAATCGCCCAGAAGACCACCGCCGTGAACAATGAGCTCATTGCATATACCTCACCTTCGGTCGCAGAAAACCAGAAGCTATCACTGAATGTGTACGCAAGCGCGCCCACCACACCGCTGGCCAAAACGGCCAACCTAGCGCCCTTCGAAAGGCCGCTCGCCGCATCGCTGTCGCCAGCGCCGCCGGATGAAATTGCACGCTTCAGCGCCATTTTACGCGCCAAGTGCGTGATGCTCCAGAACAAAAAGAGGATCGTGAAAGAACTCGACAGGGCGCTCATCGCATTGACTGCAGTCGCCACGTAGGCCACCGGCACGAACATCGAGAAGAGGCGTGCGATCAGCATGTAAAGCGGCGCACCCGGCGGGTGGCCCACTTCGAGCTTGTACGCCGAGGCGATGAATTCGCCACAGTCCCAAAAACTGGCCGTCGGTTCGATGGTCAGTAGAAATACGATGGTGGCCACGCCCCACACAGCCCAGCCGGTGAGATCGTTCAGTCGCTTATAGCTCATGTTCGCTTGAATTGCCCCGCGAAAATAGGCAATCCGTCCACGCCGTGACGCGGTCGCCACGCTGATTAACGCGCTGATTAACGCACGATGGCGACGCGAAGGTTCTCAGCCTTCACTCCGCTGCCCACTTGCAGCGTATATAGACCCTCGATCAAGTCCGCAACGTCAATTTCCAAACGCTCTGAAGACTGGATGGCGCCTGCACGAACCGTGCGGCCATGCGCGTCAAACAAGGTCCAAGCCGAGCCCAAATATGTGGGGTGCAAACCTGAGATGGTGAGACGGTCGGTCGCTGGATTGGGATACAAACTCAAATTCACCGCCTCATCAACACCCGCGTCTGCAGCAAACCCGTCGGTACAATCCTCGAGAATGGCGAACGTAGCCAACAAGCCCTCGTCCACCGGCTCGACTGACACCGTGCCCATCTCTACGCTGTCAATCGACCATGTGAAGGCGAGCATTTCAACGATTGCAGGTGGAAGAAACGAAGCGTCAAAGTCCAGAAAGATCTCGTAACAGCCCGCTGGAACGCATAGCTCGATCTCTCCAGCTGCATCGTCTGCCAAATCCCAGAGCCCGCTGATATCGAAAAGGTCGCCCGAAAGCAGCCAAAGCAATTCGCCTGTCAATTGAATACCGCCATTGGTCAAGTCCGCCAAATTCAGCACGATCAGCACATCTTCACAGGCGTCCTCCAGCTCTTCGGTGAAGCATACAAGCAGTTCCTCGCCGTCGCACATGGGCATGACGGCCACCACGCAACCGCCAGCAGCAAAAGCTGGGTCGTCAAATAAAACCTCAACGGGATTGCCTTCTAGAATCTCTCCGTTGGTGAATGTCCAAACAAATGTCGCTTCGAGGTCGTTGGTGATCGCCTCGTACAAGAAGCCCCCGGCAATCGGTGTAACCTCAACTTCGAGCGTGCAGTCAACCTGTGGGTCGTCGCCGCAATCTGCATCTCCAACTGCAAAGTCGTACCATGCTTCGCCACCATACCAATCAGGCCCGGCCACGTATTCAATTTGCTCGTTTTGAACGAATGCCGCCATGAAGAGGTTCTCCTCATCGAGGTCACCATCCGTGGCGTACAATCCAAACTGGTAGCAGCCCGGCTCCAAACAAACGCTGTAATCCCAATGCGGCGATTCGCCAAATTCCACAGCGCCCATTAGGCTCGTAGAATTGCCCGTCAAGTACCAGTTTACATCCTGGGGATAGCCCTCAAGCAAGCCCCCGAGCCAGTCCACAGCAAAGTTCACATGGATGCAGTCATCATCTTCGCAGCCTTCGATATAAACTTCCTCGCAGATTTCTACCCCCTCAGCGCAGTCCTCCGTGAAAACCGTTGCACAAACCAAATACCATCCAGTCGCTTCGTAGCTGTGGTGGGCTGACC
>CALACF010000305.1 GCA_937890245.1 uncultured Flavobacteriales bacterium | reverse complement strand
CGGGATCTACTGGCACTTTCTAGGGGGGCTTTGGCTCTACCTCTTCGCCTTCCTGTTTTTGATCTTCTGAACCTGTGCGAAGTCGCCGTAATATTGCGGCTGCAAATCTGCGTCCTATGTCAGACGAGTCGAAAGAAAACATTTCAAAAGAAGCCCTTTGGGGCGGTGGCCGCTCACCTTTCGGGGTGACCTACGGCAAGATGATGATGTGGTTCTTCCTGGTTTCCGATGCCCTCACCTTTGGTGGGTTGTTGGTGGCTTACGGTTTTTCCCGCGCGTCAAGTACGGATCCTTGGCCAATCGCCGAGCAAGTTTTCCGGGCATTGCCAGGACTCGAAGGTGAGTATCCGTTGATCTACGTAGCCTTGATGACGTTCATCTTGATCATCAGTTCGGTGACCATGGTGCTCGCAGTGGAGGCGGGTCATCGAAATGATCGCAAGAGCGTACTCAAGTGGATGGCTTGGACCATCATCGGTGGCGCCTTCTTCCTCGGATCGCAAGCCTGGGAGTGGTCGCACTTCATCCACGGAGGTGGCGGCGGATTCCAATTGGCACAAGCAGTGACAGTCGAAGGAGACGACGGCATCACCTACGAATTGCAGGCGGGCGACATGGTCTACATGGACCACCACTTCGGCCACCTGATGGAGCAGCACCTGAACGGCAACCCACAGGTCATCCTCGACGCCGGCCATGGCCACGTCAGCTTGACAGACCACAGCGACCACGGGCACGTCGTCGAATTGCACGACTTGACCATCAACAAGTACGTCGCAGGAGAAACCCATGTGGACGGTTTCAAGATGTACGAGCTGTGGGAATCACGCAGCGAGAACTACACCTTTGGAGCGAACCTCGAAACGAGTGAATACGCAGAGCAGCAGGCCTTCAGTGACTTCTTCTTCTTCATCACGGGATTCCACGGATTCCACGTATTCTCTGGCGTTGTCATCAACATCATCATCTTCTTCATGGTTTTGAAGGGCACGATGGACAAGCGCGGCCACTACGAGATGGTCGAGAAAGTCGGCCTCTATTGGCACTTCGTCGACCTGGTTTGGGTCTTCGTCTTCACCTTCTTCTACCTCATCTGATCTATCATGGAGCGAGACGACCTCATTGTCAATGACAGCTACGCGCTGAATGCGCACCACGACGAAGCCCACGGAAAGGTGCTTCGCAAGAAGATTTACTTCGTCACCGTTTTACTCTCAGTCATCACCGCAATTGAAGTGGGAATGGGCGTGATGTTCAAGCGGGGCGACACGTACACTTGGACTGCAATCAAGTGGACCTTTTTGGCCCTAACCTTGGTGAAAGCTGGATACATCGTCATGTCTTTCATGCACTTGGGTGAGGAGCGGAAGAACTTGCGCAACGCGGTTGTGATGCCCTACGTGTTCTTCATCCTTTACCTGACCTACATCGCATTGACCGAAGGGTTTGCGAACATGGCCATCGACAACCTTTTGCACTAAAGCAAAGGATATGCGGTGGCGCAATGCTCTGTTGGTAATCTGCGTCCCCGGAATTCCACTGTTCTTGCTGGTCCTTTTAGGCAAATGCGGCACCCATGAATTTGGGTCCCTTGGCTACTATGATTCAACGGGCCAACGCATCGAGTCGTCCGAAGGCGCTTTGCGTCTCTCAGACTTCGCATTGGTAGACCAATTCGGCGACGCTGTCAACGCCGATTCCTTGCGCGGCACCATCTGGCTTACCGCCTTCTTTTCCATCGACCCGGCCACCACGCCCTACTTGGCCAACATGACCAAGCAGCTGCTTTGGCCCAACTGGCGGTACCGCGACGAAGCCGACGTCGGCACCCTTTGCTTTTCGCTGCGCCCCGACTTGGACCAACCTGCGGATATGCAAGCATACGTCCAGCGCAATACGCGCTACAATGGAGCCCCGGGAAAATGGATATTCTTGACCGGCGACCGCATGGATGTCGATCAGGCCATCGCTGAGAGCTTCTTGCTCGAACGCGATCCGACGGACCCTTACAACGTGGCGACGCTATTTTTGGTCGACTCTCATGGGTACGTTCGACAAAAATACCTCGCCACCAGCGAGCATGAAATCGGCGAAGCCGTCGAGGACATCGCCTTGCTGAAGAAGTACAAGAAAATCGCCGAACGATGAGGAACATTTCACTGGCCCCCGGCGTGATGAACTTTCTGAGCTTGGTAGGCATGGCTGGACTGCTTGGCTTGGCGGCATGCAGCAGCGGGAACGGGAACGGAGCCCAGGGCCTCCCCTACTACGGACCCAAAGAAGCGGTGGAACAGGCCGACGGCTCCATCGACTCTCTCTACCACACCGTTCCTCCCTTTGCCTTCACCGACCAAAGCGGAGGCGAATTTTCGCATCGTGATTTGCACGGGCGCGTGCGCATCGTCGACTGTTTCTTCACGCATTGCCCGACCATTTGCCCCGCCATTTCAAGCCAACTTTCCCGCATAAACGATGAGGTGGCCGCACAAGGGTGGGAGCGTGAGGTGGTCATCATCAGCCACACCGTAGATCCTCGTCGCGACAAGCCCGAGCGATTGCGCGATTACGCTGACCGACTGGGCGTGACAGGCGATGAGTGGGTGTTCTTGACGGGCAAGCGCTCCGACTTATACGAGCATTTGCAGGAGGGCTACTTTTTGACGGCCCTGGCCAGCGACACCGCCGAGGGCGGATTCTTCCATTCGGACCAGGTCCTGTTGGTCGACCGCAGCAGCCATATCCGCGGCGTCTACGACGGCACATCCACCGATGAAATGGACGCGCTGCTGAGCGATTTAGAATGGCTGCTGAACCAAGACGTCACCAAGCGCTGAACCTCCTATAAAACATCGCGCCATCACATCATGAAACTATTGCAGAACAACCGCGGACTCACCCGCTTGGTTTGGGCCCTTTCCATAGCGATCCCTGTCGTTGTAGCCCTTCTTTTCACCGTTCCGCCTATGGCCGACCTGGACCCGGAACTCGCTGCCAAAATGTATCGCTTGCCCATGCTGAACGCCATGCTCAACGGGACAGCCTTCCTTTGTTTGATTGGCTCATTTCTGGCAATCCGCAACCAGAAGGTGGCACTGCACCGCAACTTGAACCTCGGCGCATTGACGCTCAGCCTGCTCTTTCTGGTGAGCTACGTTATCTTTCACGCGACCACTGAATCGACGCCATTTGGCGGGGAGGGCAGTATTCGGACGCTGTACTTCTTCATCCTGCGCTCGCATATTTTGCTGTCTATCGTAATCATCCCGTTGGCCCTTTGGACGACAGTCCGCGGTTTGCAAGGTGACGTGGTACGCCACAAGAAAATCGCCCGCTACACATGGCCGCTTTGGCTGTACGTTACGGCGACGGGTGTGGTGGTCTACCTCATGATTTCTCCGTACTATCCGTACTGAAAGCACTGAATTCATTCAATGAAACCACAGCACCTGCTTTATGCGCTGACCGCACTGTTGCTAGCCGCCTTGATATCGAGCAGCACCGGGATTCATGCCCAATGCGTGATGTGCAAAGCGGTCGCTGAAAACAGCGCCGAAGCGGGAAGCATTGGCAAGGGCCTCAACAACGGCATCGTCTACATCATGGCGATACCTTACATCCTACTGGCGTGCATTGGCTGGTTCATTTGGAAGCGGCGCGAGGAATTGCAATGATTGGCAAGTAAAGCTAAGGTGTGCCCGTGTTCTATGGCTAATTTCACGGCAAATT
>CALACF010000304.1 GCA_937890245.1 uncultured Flavobacteriales bacterium | reverse complement strand
CAATACTCTAAATATATCTCATCGTTCTCTTCGGGGGTGTCCTTGCAGAGGGGCCTTACGTTTCAATAGTTTCGCGGCACCAAATCAACCTGGACGAGGCGTTGGGCACCATCGCGGTTCTGGATGTGCCACTTTCAGGCCATGTCCGTGATATTGGACTGACCTACCGCCGCGGTTGGGAGCCAACCAAAACTCAGTCGCTTTTTATTGCGCATCTGCGAAATTTCAGTACATTGGTACACCAAATTTGAGCCAGGATTTGAGTGCAATATAGCTTTTTCCAATATTGGTTCGATCAAATGAATTGGCCACAAAGCGTGACGCACTGCTATGCTTAATGGTGAAGCAGATGCTGAAAAGACCTATGAACTCTGAGACATCAAAACCGCCGCAATCGGAAGAGTAAGAACCGCATAGGATTTTACAACAGGGCTCAAAAAGAAGACGTCCCGCAATACAAAGGAACAGCACATGGGTTTGAATAAGGACTACGAAGACATCCCCGGCACCTTTGTTTTTGATGCCGACAGAGGGCGCGAGGGATATCACCTCAATCAATTCTGCATCTCGCTGCGTAAGGCTCCCAACCGTGAAGCCTTTGGTGCGGATGAGGGTGCATATCTGGATAAATACAAGATGACTGCTGAACAACGCCAAGCGGTAATTGATCGTGACTGGAATCAGCTGCTCGAACTAAGTGGAAATATTTACTACACAAGTAAGCTTGCGGCAAATGACGGAATAAATTTTCAAGAGTTAGCTGGCCTGATGACGGGCATGGGCATCGAGGCATATCGTGCGATGATGCTCGCCGGTGGGCGCTCGCCCGAAGGCAACCGTTATCAGCACGAATGGGACGAAAAAGGAGAAAAGTAATGGCACGAATTACCGCAGGCGTTGGGTGTTCCCACGTGCCCGCAATTGGCGTGGCGATGGATAGCGGTATCACCGAACAGCCTTATTGGGAGCCAGTGTTTGAAGGTTTCGAGAAATCTCGTGAATGGATGAAAGCACAAAAAGCTGACGTGGTATTCCTGGTCTACAACGACCATTGTACTGTCTTTGATGCGACCTGCATCCCTACCTTTGCACTTGGATGCGCACCCGAATTTGCACCTGCGGATGAAGGGTGGGGCCCCCGCCCCGTACCTGTTGTCAAGAACCACCAAAAGCTCGCAAGCCACATTGCG
>CALACF010000303.1 GCA_937890245.1 uncultured Flavobacteriales bacterium | reverse complement strand
GAACCAGGGGTGCCACAGGAGAATAGCGCCGCCGAGAGCGCGAAAAAAAGCATAGGTTTCATCCGAGACGGTTAACGTGGTGAAGCTACGTCAGCCTACTTTTCAGCAATGAAATCAGCCATGAAATTTTACGCATTTTGTGCTTGCGCACTCGCGCTCTCCGCCTGCGGTGTGCCGTCCGGGCCGCTGGTGTCTTCAGATTCCCTCTCGTTATCCCAATCCCACCCGCCTTTTACCCAGCTACCACAACTGACGGCGGGCCCAACGGGCCCAGCCCTGCTTTGGGTTACAACGCAGCTGGACTTGGACAGCAACGAAGTTCATGCCTTGCGCTGGGCACGTTGGTCGCCCGACTCTGAACGGTGGGTGGACACGGTAGAGATCGCTTCGGGTGCGGATTGGATGGTGAATTGGGCGGACCGACCTTCTCTTGCCTTCGCCGATTCGGCCCATGCATGGGCACATTGGCTTGCGTTTGACCCGCGGGCCGAGGAAGGCGAATTTGCATATGGCGTGCGAGCTGTTCGGTCGATGGACAGCGGGCGGACATGGTCCGAGCCATCCACTCCCCACCGTGATACGGCGGTTGCCGAGCACGGGTTTGGGCGCTGGCTCCCGCAGTCTGATGGGGCGACCTTGGTTTGGCTTGACGGCCGCGACTTTGACGGTCATCTCGATCCGTCTCGCGCCCGCATGGAAGTACGGGCTGCGAATTGGCCTGCCGGCGAGGATTGGTCAGCCGAACGCGTCCTGGATTCGAGCGCCTGCACATGTTGCCCGTTGAGCGATGCGCCCTGGCGTGGCGGCCATGTTGTGGCGTTCCGCGACCGCGACTTCAGTCCTACAGGCGTTGAAACCCGCGATTTCAGTCTGGTCTTTCAATCGGGGTTGTCTGACGAAGGGAAAGCGGATTGGTCAGCGCCGACGCCGCTTTCTCCAGACGGCTGGGAACTTTCGGGCTGCCCTGTAAATGGCGCGGCGATGGCGGCCAACCAGGAGCGGATGCTTGCCGTGTGGTTCACCGCTGCAGATGATTCGGCGCGCGTTATGGCCTCGCACAGTTCAGATGGCCGGCGTTTTTCTCAAGCCAGACAGCTGAATCTACTGGGGCGGGCCGTCGGCCGCGTGACCTCTTGCACCGACGGGCGTGGCTGGTTTTACGCAGTCTGGCTGGAAGCTATCAAGGGTGGTACGGCGATGATGGGTGCACAATGGAGTCCAGCTGGCCAGCTTCAGGGTGAGCCCCGCGAACTGATTGCAAGTTCATCCCAACGCACGGCTGGATTTCCCACAATGACTGGCCTCGACAACGGGGCCTTGATTGCTTGGACGGTTCCGGGCGACCGCAATGCAGATGCCAGTACGTCGGCCGCTGCCGCGCCCCACATTCAAACCGCCGTTTGGCAGCCGAACCTCGGTGAGAGGTAAATCCACGTTAATCAGTCGCAGTTGGTGCCGTAGGCCGAGAGCATATTGAGGATGTCCGGTGCGCCTGTCGAGCCATCGCCGTTGAGGTCGGTGGGACAGGGGTTGTCGATGGCGATCGTGAAGGTGCACGAGCCGTCGTCGCGGGTCGAGCTCTGATCGTAGTTATCGGCGTCAGGGTATGTACAGCCGAGAAAGTAGCAGCTGCCATCATCGTCGGTTGCAGAAGCAGCGTAGTTGTCTGCATTTGCGTCGGTGCAGCCGACGATTTCATCTTCGTCGCAGACGCCATCTTGGTCCGCGTCGGCCGCGCAGCTACCCGCACAATCGAAGCCGTCCAGGGGAAAGTCGCAGCTGCCGTCGTCGTATGTGGCCGTGGGGTCAAAGTTGCAGGCCGATGCGTCCATGCACCCACAGGGTGGGGCCTCGAAAATCAGGTTGAGCGAGAGCGGCGTGGCGTCAATTGCGGAGTCGGCGGGCAGAACCTGGATGTTGAGCGCGCCGGAAATAGGAGCGGTGGCCGTGAATTGGCCGACGAGCACCCGCAATGTTGAGCCGGCCAATGCATTGGCGGCTGTTGGGTCGACGCTCCACCCGTCGTTGGAGTTGGCCCCGAGTGCGAGGTCGCCACCGAGGTTGAACTGCGTTTGCCACAGTCCTGCCGTGGCGACGGGCGCCATTTCATCTGCGCCCAAAACGGGATCCACCAGCCCGATGGTCAGCCAGGAATCGAGCGCGACTTCCGCCGAATTCAGAAAGTCCACCGGGTCGATCTCTGTGACCAGCAAGCCGCCGTCGAGTGCCTGGTGGAATTGGCCTGCAGTCGAGACCAAGGTAGACGTCCCATCTGCGCCACGCACGCCGATTACCCGGTCGCTGGCCAAGGATGCCGTCACGAAAATTTGGTAGCTTCGGTGCCCTTCGATACTTAATTCCAATTCCACAACGTCCAGGGAAAAACCGGCTTCGCTGCCCAAAATCGAGTAGCAGCAGTAGATGCAGGAGCCGTCGTCGTCCGTGGCATCGTCGTTGAAATTACAGCCCACCGGGTCGTTGCACCCCGCGATTTCAGCGCCGTCACAGACCCCGTCTCCGTCGGTGTCGATGTAGCAGTCTCCGTTGCAATCCGTCGGATACAGCGGGTAGGCACAAGAGCAGTCGTCGTCGGTGGCCGTGGCGCTGAAGTTGCAAGCCAACGCGTCGGTGCAGCCCCCAATTTCGAGCTCGTCACAAATGCCGTCCCCATCAAAATCACCCAGGCAATCGCCATTGCAGTCGTATGCAAATTCTGGGAACGAGCAGTTATTATTGTCTACACAGGGCGGCAATGCCTCATAGTTGCAGGCCTCCGGTTCAGTGCAGCCTGGAAAGATGCACGTGCCATTGTCGTTGACGGCAGTGGGCAGAAAATTGCAGGCGCCGGGATCGGTGCAACCCGTGAGCGGGTCGTACACCGCGTAAAAAATCTCAGGCTGAAGCAGGGTGCCGAGCAGGCCGTTGGCCACAAATCCGATGGTGTTGTCACAGGCCGGGGTGTCGTCTGCGGAGGCGTCGTAGATCCTCACCTCGAGATCACCCTCGATGGCTTGGTTCCCATAGACGAGCATGAGTCCCGTGTAATAGCCAGTGGCGGCGTAGTAATTCGCAGTGCCCAGGCCCCGGCACACGCCCTGGTCATCGAAGATTCCGGCTACATCATTGTTCGCTCCTCCAATAAAGCCATCTACGGAAACGGTGAACGTCACCGTCATCGAAAACTCAAAGGCACTGGCATTCACTTGCCAGTCAGAAGGTTGTGCGCTTATGGCCAGGGTTGACAAAACCAGAGCAGTCGCAAATATAACTAGACGAAAC
>CALACF010000302.1 GCA_937890245.1 uncultured Flavobacteriales bacterium | reverse complement strand
GGCATGGACTTGAGCCCTGTGCAAGCGCCTGCCCAAGCGCCAAGCGTGGTGATGTTCGGCAGCCAAGTGCCAGTGGGCGTACCCACTTCAAGCGCCCGCTTCAAAAACAGGGTCGCCCTGCTGTTTGGCAGCAGCACCGTCAATCGGCTCCACTCTTCCACCGGATGCTGCCGAACCCATGCTGCCATGCGGTCGACAAACGTCACTTTTTCCGAGGTCGGGTTGTTGGAAGTGGGTGAAATTGGCATGTCAATTTATAGGCGGATGGCCCGACCTTTCCACAATGGAAATGGAATTCCCACGTTGGTTTGCAGGGCCCGGACGGCAGTCAATATACGCGGTCCTTTCGTCCATTTCGTGGGTCGAGCATCAAAAATTAGGCGCGCGCTATTCCGTGTACAAATTCGAGGCAAAAACCTATCCAGACCACCTCCGCATGACTGCTATGTTGGAAGGCGGCTTTGAACCCCTTTCTCATGCCGACTACATCGCCCTCAAACAGGAATTCGAGCAACTGGCCGAGCTATGATTGAATCTATAGGAATAGAGCATGATGCTGATTTGGCCCGCTGGACCTCGTTTGGCGTGGCGTCCTGTGCCGAGCGCTTGGTACACTGCCATTCGATGGAGGAGGTCCGTGCCTTGGCCATGGAGTGCAGGGAAGCGGCGATTGGCCTGAAAATTCTCGGCGGAGGCAGCAATGTGCTGGCCACTGCTGACGTGGCGGGAACGGTGATGCGCATGGCCATTCCAGGGGTTGAACGCATTGATGGCGCTCCGGCGGGCCGCATTCGGGTCGCGGTAGGCGCCGGCGTTTTTTGGCATGATTTCGTAATGCACAGCCTGGATCAAGGCTGGAGTGGACTCGAGAATTTGGCGCTCATTCCGGGCTCGGTGGGGGCTTCGCCGATGCAGAATATTGGCGCGTACGGCGTGGAACTCGAGCAGCGCTTTGCCTGGCTGGAAGCGGTCGATTTGCAAACGGGGGACCTGCGTCGATTTGATCATGCGGAATGCCAATTTGGCTACCGTGAGAGCGTCTTCAAGGGCGCGTTGTCTGGCCGTTTTGCCATCGTGCGCGTCGCCTACGATTTACTGTCCGAGCCGGATTTGAAGCTGGACTACGGTGCGATAGCCGATCGACTTCGGGATGCCAAGATCACTTCGCCCGCCCCGCGCGATGTAGCGCAAGCCGTGATGGCCATCCGCTCTGAAAAGTTGCCCGACCCGGCCGTTCTGGGCAATGCGGGAAGTTTTTTCAAAAATCCCGTATTGACGCAGTCGGCCTTCGATTGCATCCGCGAGGAGCACCCCGGCATCCCGCATTACCCGGCCTCCGATGGCGTGAAGCTCGCCGCTGGCTGGCTCATCGAGCAGTCGGGGTGGAAAGGCTGCGACCGTGGGACGCACGGTGTGCACGATCGCCAGGCCCTGGTGCTGGTCAACCGAGGCGGCGCTACGGGCCGAGAAATCTTGGCGTTGTCGGCTGAAATTCAGGCGAGCGTCTCAGAGAAATTCAACGTGGAACTCCAGCGCGAGGTAAACATTTGGTAGCGCAGCACTTAAAACTTGGCGCAGGGCAAAATGCGGGGCCGTGTCTTGCGCAAGTGGCTTGGCGTAAACCACGTGTACGTCAACGTCAATTCATGACCGCCATCTGTCACACCCCAACTGAGGTCACTGATCGTGAAATCGTAGCTGTAGCCCAGCCTCCAATTGGCATCTGAATATCCCATAAGCAGGGCAATTGCATCGTGGTTTGCGGACTGCGCCGGGTTCTCCTTCCACAGCAATTGACGGTACGAAACGCCGTACGTAATCGGATGACTGTCATAGTGAAAGCCTACATCGAGCTGGTCAAATCCGCCTTGATGCCGGTAGTTGAAAGAGACCAG
>CALACF010000301.1 GCA_937890245.1 uncultured Flavobacteriales bacterium | reverse complement strand
CAAGTCCGTTGCGTCCGTCAATGAGCGTGCGCAGATGCGCATGCTGGTCAATGAGTTGTGCAAGGGCAGGGTAGAGGCATGTTTTCCCAAACTCGCGCCGGGCTTTTTGGAGCCATGCGAGCAGGATGTACTGTTTGTACTCTACGTCAAGTAGTCCTTCTGTGAGCCAATATTTATCGAGCTGTTCCACGTCATATAATATACGACAAAATTCGAGATTCATTGCAGCTCCCACACTGCCGATTGTCAAATCAGCGCGTGTTTTTCGTCAGCTTGTACGATTTTGATGGATGCTTTACTGCGTGACGAACTGGCCTTTGCCAATGGTCTTGCCGAATTGACCAACCGTGAAGGTGTAGTGGCCGGCTGGTAAGTTGCCGCGCTCGATGTGCAGGCGCCCGTCAAGAAGGGTGACCGCCAGCCAGTGGGTTCGGCCGAGGGTGTCGTAAGCCCGACAAACCAGTTCGCCGGGGCCCATGCCGGCAGGCCGTTCCATTGATGCGGAGTCCACCCAGGGGTTGGGGGCCATGCGCAATTCACTGCGATGTGGGGGTAGTTCGAGGGGTTGAACACTGATGATCTGCCCGCATTCCCCGCCCGACCAGCGGAGGTACAAATCGTCGAAATAGCAGTCATTGTCCGTTCCGGCGTTCAGCGTGCCGTGGAGCTCCACGCGAACAGACCGCGTCATGGCGGGCAATGTGACCGTGGCGCTGAGTTCGGTCCATGAAGAGTTGTACGTGTAGAGCATGTCTGTGGAGCCGAGCAAGTTGCCCGCCTCGTCTTGGAAGATCAGCCGTATTTCCGGTAAATCACTACCGCCCCAATTGGAGAGAAAGCCGCCAAAGACCATCTCGGCCTCGCTGTTGTCGATCACCTCAGCGGAGTCTGCAACGTCGATAATTTGTACGGCCAAGGCGTAGGCGCTCTCAGTGCAGAGTCCGCCGACAGCCAGATAATAGTCGCCCGAATGGGGCGTGGTGCCGTCGCATTCATCCGGGCCCAAGGACTCGACAATGCCGTCTTCCACCGTCCAGCTCGCCACCCCGCTTTCGCCACCCGGATTCACCAAAAGATTGGCCCCTAAGATGCTAGCGCCCGTCTCAAAGACTGAAATCCCAGACCAATCCGACCAATTCAACTCCCGATCTCGGTAACGCACGCGCCACCAATACACCGTCCCCTCGTCGAGCACGTCCATCGTCTCGTCCGTCAAGTCGTCCTCAGCCTGCGTGTCTATGTTATAGTACCAGTTCTCGTAGTTTTTCCACGACTCACGAACGGGATTTGCAAAGCCGTCTGCACTCGATGCAATTTGCCAATGCGACTGCCCATGCAGCGCACCTTCCTCAGCAGAAACAAAGGGGCCAGCCTGTAAAATGACACATTCAGGCGGCACCGTGACCGCAATGGGGAACACCGGCGACGGCGGGTCTATCAACGCAAGGGCCTTCCTCAAAACCAGGCTGTCGCGGACGACATTGTCCATCGGCGCGCCTTCCTTGCCCCGGCTGATGCGCTTGATAACGAGATGCGGCGCGGCACCATCGATGACCTCGACCGAAACAAAGCCCCACTCTTCGTGTGAGACAGTGAACTCATCGTAGTCAAACTGGGGGTAGTCGCCCCAGTGGTCGATCGCCCCGCCTGCTGTGGCAACGTTGATCCACAAATGCTTGTGGTCACGGGATTGGCCGCGTGAATAGCCGTGGGTGTGGCCGAAAAAATGAATGGAAGGCTTGCCTGTAGCCTCCGTGAAATTCTCAAGTCGCTCGACGACATCTCCTGTGAAATTTGACTCGCCCGGAATCCAAAGTTCTGACTTGTGCGGGTGGTGGAGTTGTGCGAAAATGAAGTCGATGTGCTCTGCCTCTTCGCTCATTTCGAGCACGACATCAAGCCATGCGAGCTGATCTGGGCCGGCATACGCTCCATTGGAATTCAGGCCAATCATACGGACATTTCCATAATCCTTGTGCCACCAATGCTCCTCATAGCCAGCAGTCCCGTTCTCTGGGAGGTGGAAATACTGGAAGTAGAAAGTGGCATTCTGTTCGTGGTTGCCAAGCACGGGATACACGGGGACGTCAGAGAAGAGGCCGGCAGACGGGGTGAAAAAGTGATCGGCCCACTGATCGTAGTTGGTGCCTGTCACTACGAGGTCGCCAGGGATCATCACCAATGCTACTTCATCGGAAAGCGCTCCACCCGTTTCATCAGCTATAAAATCCAGGATGCCATCCTGCACGACTTCCTGAAATTTCGCGGGTTGGGAATTGTCGCGCTGCATGTCGCTCAATGCGATGATGCGGAAGTTCTCATCCGCCCCCGGATCGGGTGACGTTCGGAAGCGATGGGTCTCTGAAACGGCAGCGCCTGTTACCACGCGATAGAAATAGGTCGTGAAGGCTTCGAGCCCGGAAAGCTCCACATCGTGGATCAAATTCTCGCCCACAGAAGCCGCTGCTGTCCCCGCCGTGGTATTCCCCAAGGCCTCGGTCAGGCCCCATTCTACATGACTTTCCGCCGCACTACCGCCGCTGGTTTCCCACATCACACGCATGCTGGACGGCGAGCCATGCTGCAGATACGGTGCCACGTGAAAGGTCTGCGCGCCCATAGCATTCGCAGTAAAAACGAACACGATCAGCGCCGAGAATTTAAACAGAGGACCCATTTTCATGTGCCCAATTTACTCGGCGTAGGTCAGCACAGCGGCCACATTCCAGAAATTTTGCGTGCTATCCGTATAGTTTTGTGCGTCCGTTATGCCAATCTCAAGTTGGTGCGAACCAGGCGACAAGTTGCCCAAATCAATTTTCACCGTTTTCGCTGTGCTCCCCGGGCACCATCCAGAACGAGAATAGTCAGACGAAGCGATCCGCTCTTGGATCGTATCGCCCTTCCAAAATGTGGGCTCCGTCCAAACGCCTGATGTCGGATTGAATCGCCGGAAACTCGCACAATCGTCGCGCCACGGCGTGTAGCGCAGCACCTCTTCACCATCGAGCGTCAATACATGCTCACAAGGCGTGAACTCATCTCCACCATCGTGTCCGCCGTGTCCTGAGGCGGTGTAATAAAGTTGAGCCCTGAGTTGGGCCCGATCGGCCGTCCAAGTCGCGCTGACTGGGCCATCGGAAAAACCGGTGAACAACTGCTGCTGCGCACTGTATTTCAAGGTGTTCAACAAGCCTTCTGCTTTGCGCTTCTTCACGACATGTCGTTGGGCGGGGCTCCCTTCAAAATCCAGGCGCGCCGACACTTCGTAGCCGGCATCGGTCCAAGTGTCTAAATGCAATCCCAGCTGCACTTCGCCTTGAAGTCGCGGCAGAAGATGCGTGATGTCCACCTCCCAGCTCACGGAGTCCTCCCATGCGGGGACATACACCGGCCGGTATTCATCGGCCCGCGGCGCATCAGAAAAATGCCCCACCCCAAATGGCGTGAAAAACCGCATCAGCTCGATGGCCGGTTCCGTCGTATCAGCCGGCAGCAACAACAGCGCGCCCTCCTTGTCCCACGGGTCCCCAGCCGATGTCAACGTCACCCTCGCCCAGACGCGCGGCTGTTTCGTGTAGCGGGGGCACACAATGTTGCGAACCAACAACCGCCCCCCATCGCGCCGATCCCAATTGGCATCCTGCACCGAGTCCTTGCCGAAATGCACATGCACGTTCTCGCAAAACACCACGCTTACATCGTGGCGCTCGCCACCAAAATCAATTTTCTCACCACAACTGCACAACAGCAGCGCAATGGAAATTGGGATCACCCAGAAGAGAATTCGTCGCATCATCGCCTAACTTCGGTCCAGAAAAATTTCCGCACCATGTTCAAGGATACAAATAAGGCCACGATTCTCTTCTCCGCAATCTTCCTCATTTTGGGATATTTGCTGGGTTCCAATGCCAATTGCGAAGCGACTTGCGAAGCGACTTGCGAACGTGTATGCGCGAGCGACAATGAAAAGTGCTGTGCACCGAAGCCCAGCTGCAGCCACGGCTCGTGGGTCAGCGATGATGACGGCGATGGCGTTCAGCTGATTGTAGCCAGGATTCTCGGTGAGAATTTCGAGGGCGACACCACGTTTGCCGTTCCAGGTGGCGTAGCCGTTGTTCACGTTGATGGCGAAGAGGTCACGGTGGAAGTAAATGTGGAGGAGATCCACGAAGTCCACGAGCACGGTCACTGATTGTGGACGGCATGTTTGAGCGGTTTACATGATTGCCTACGCAATGATGTAAGCTGAACCAGCTCCTTGCAGCGTTACAGCGTGCGTGAAACCGGATGCCGCCGCGCCTCGCGCCAACGGCCACCCGTCAAGTCGGGGATGTCGACACGAACACTGCCGCCAGCCACACTTTGCTCGCCCAAAGCTCCGACGAGCGACCAAAGCGCGCCGTCGTACACATTGAGATCAAGTGATTCGCCCAAGTTTAAGCAGCGAATCAGGCGGTACATCATCACGAAGTCCATCCCGCCGTGGCCCGAACGATTTTGAGCGACTTGCTCGCTGAGCCTTGTCCACAAGGGATGGGCGTACCGGTCGCGCATCTCGGCAGCCTCAGAATCGTTGAGCCATTGATGCGACCAAGATGGCCCCTGGTCGACATACAATTTCGAGGGGTAGCCGTAATGGGCCGCGCCCGAACCGACGAGCTTGTTCAGCCGAGAATAGGGGCGGCCAGAATGGGTGTCGAACTGCAACATGATGCTGCGGCCTTTGGCTGTTTTGATCAGCGTCGTATTTACGTCGCCACAGCGGACGTCACCTGCGAGCGCTCGAATGGCGGGATCTTCATCGGCCGCCATGGCTTCGGACAAGGAGGCTTCCTGCGAGCTCATCGAAACGAGATGTGTCAGCGTGTCGCCGCGCAAAATGTCGAAGTACATGCAGACCGGGCCGAGACCATGCGTTGTGTAAAGATTGCCATCGCGCTGGAGATGATGTTTCAGCCGCCACCGGTCCTCGTAGTAAGTCGGGTCGAGCATCATCACGCGCAAGTCGTGCAAGTAGGCGCACTCCGCGTGTGTCAGCGTGCCGAAAACGCCCTCCTCAATCATGTTGAGCAGCCAAAGCTCCTCCTCATTGTAGCAGCAATTTTCCAGCATGATGCAGTGCCGGCGCGTCTTCTCCGAAGTCAAGACCAATTCAGCACAGTCCTCAACGCTGTAAGCAATCGGCACTTCCGAAGCGGCGTGAAGCCCGGCACGCATTGCGTGGAGTGACATCTCGGTGTGCTTTTCCCAAGGCGTACAAATCAGCAAGAGATCGGCAATGTCTTCAGAACAGGCGGACTTCCAGGCGTCTGCGTCTGCATCGAACCGTGCTGGCACAGAGGATTGAAAGCCAGCGACTTGTTCGATCGCTCGGTCAACCTTTGCCGCGTTCACATCGCAGAGGGCCGTGATTTCAGCATGGCCTTCTCCGATGAGCCATTCGAGCATATTGATCAGGCTGCTGCCT
>CALACF010000300.1 GCA_937890245.1 uncultured Flavobacteriales bacterium | reverse complement strand
GACCGCGTTTTGGCGATCAGCAAGTCCGACCTCATTGACGATGAGCTCAAGGAGGCTTTGAGCGAAGAGTTCAAAGAGCAGTATGGCGATGTCCCGCATCTGTTCTTCTCGAGTGTAAGTACCATAGGATTGGATCGCTTGAAGGACGCGCTGTGGATGTCGATTACCGCACCTGTCATCTGAACGAAAGAGGCCACCCGACGTTTCGAGCGGCCTCACCGTTAAACCAAAACCAGATCTGTCATGCTCCGAAGCGTGCGCTCCGGGTCGCTAGACGGCGGCAATATGTGCCGCACTTTAAAGGGTGCAACAAGCGGTTTGTGGCCGTGCGGATTTCGTTTGTAGGCGTTGATGAGCTTTGAAACGGTGCAGGCAAATTTTTATGGCGGATCCTCACCGAAAACTTTGACGGTTTTGGGGGTCCGGGTTTGTTTTCGTAGTTGTGTGTTTTGGTCGCGTGCCAGGAGGTGCAATGGGTGAAGGCGAGGGCGAGAAGTTGAGCGGAAATTCTATTCGAGGCGTGGGGACTACTTTTGCAGTCTGATAGGCGAAGTGAATTGCCTTGAGCACGTTGACGAATTGGCCTATGAATACGGAAACTTCTACACTGGAATTGAATACGGGGGAGGATGTGCGCCAGGCTGCGCTGGATGACTACAGGATTGCCTGTGTGAGCCGTGAGACGTCGCTTTTGGGGCGGAAAGAGGTGCTGGGGGGCAAGGCGAAATTCGGGATATTTGGGGACGGGAAGGAGGTGGCGCAGATTGCGCTTGCTCGGCAGTTTCGCAAGGGGGACTTTCGCTCGGGCTACTACAGGGATCAGACGCTGATGATGGCGCTGGGTTTGATGGATGTGCGGCAGTTTTTTGCGCAGCTTTATGCCGACGTGGACCAGACGCGCGAGCCCATGACGGGCGGGCGGCAGATGAATTGCCATTTTTCCACGCAGAGTTTGCACGCAGATGGGACGTTTAAGCGCTTGTCTGAGCAGTACAATTCTTCTGCGGATATTTCTCCAACAGCGGGTCAGATGCCTCGATTGCTCGGACTTGCACATGCGTCGAAGCATTATCGAGCGCTGGAATCACAGCTTGTAGAGCAGGGTTTTGATGTATCCCAATTCTCCAACGCGGGCAACGAGATTGCCTTTGGAACCATCGGTGACGCTTCGACTTCTGAGGGGATGTTCTGGGAGACAATGAACGCAGCGGCTGTGACAAAAGTCCCGCTGCTGATGTCGGTTTGGGATGATGGCTACGGAATTTCAGTTCCGAAGGAGTTTCAGACGGCGAGAGCGAGTATTTCTCAGGCGCTTTCGGGCATGGACTTGGGCGGGGACGTGGATGTATTGGCATCAGGAGAGAAGGGCATCGTAATCTTCAAGACGAAGGCATGGGATTACCCGGATTTGTTGGCGACGTATGAACGCGCGGCGGCATTGTGCCGGGCTGAGCACGTGCCGGTGCTGGTCCATGTTGAGGAGGCGACCCAGCCGCAGGGGCACAGCACGAGCGGTTCGCACGAGCGCTATAAGTCGGAAGAGCGCTTG
>CALACF010000299.1 GCA_937890245.1 uncultured Flavobacteriales bacterium | reverse complement strand
GGTGCGTCTTACCAAGTCCAACACCGCCATAGATAAGAAGCGGGTTGAAGGCCGTTCCGCCTGGCTTTTCGGCCACGGCAAAACCAGCTGAGCGTGCCAATCGATTGCAATCGCCTTCGATGAAGTTTTCGAAGGAGTAATTGGGATTCAGATTTGACTCGATATTTAGCTTCTTCAAACCTGGGATCACGAACGGATTGCGGATTTGGACCTCTGCAGGATCAACAGGCGCGTTAACCGAACGGTTTCGCACGGCGGCGCGGTTGGTCGTGGGCACCTTCACGGTGTACGGCGAATTGCCCGCGGATGGCTGCTCCATGATGATGGAGTACTCCAGACGTGATTCCTTGCCGAGTTCTTTGCCGATCGCCTTGCGCAGCAAATCGACGTAATGCTCCTCGAGCCACTCGTAGAAAAACTGGGAGGGAACCTGGATGGTCAAGACCGACTGCTCGAGTCGCACCGACTTGATCGGCATGAACCACGTTTTGAATGCCTGCGAACTGACGTTGTCCTCGATAAACTTGAGGCAATTGGCCCAGACATTTTCGTGATTCGGATTCATAGATTCTCGGCGATTGAGGTGTGTGCAACTGATTAATTCCTGCTCACACGCATAGGCTATTCTATGCGTGAATGCAGACGGCAAATATTCCCAACACTGTGCAGAAAAAAAAATCTGAAGGCTATTGACTTTCATCTTTGTTTGACAGGGTAAAACACCAAGCATTAATCCACTCATTACCAGCTAATTAATGTCAGTTCTCACACCCTCAGCACAATAGGCTGAAACTGCTGAAGCAGCCGAGATTCACCCCTCGTTTCGAAGGAAATTCGCATCTTACCAACGTGGAAAAATTGACCAACCCCGAAGCCGATCTTCATAAGGCCTCAATCCTATTGACAACTCACACCGTTCGCGTCCGCTATGGCGAGACCGACCGTATGGGTTTCGTCTATTATGGGGCGTATGCTGCCTATCTAGAAGTGGCACGCGTCGAGTTATTACGCAGTTTGGGCATGGCGTATTCGGTGCTCGAAAAGCGGGGGATTTGGTTGCCCGTTCGGGCGTTCAACATCCGATATCATCGCCCTGGACACTATGATGACCTCATCGAAGTTGAGGTGGGGCTTTGTAAACGTCCGACGGCAAAAATCGAGTTTTCGTACAGATTGAGCGCTCGAGGTGAAGTTTTAGCTGAAGCTTATACCGAACTCGCCTTCTTGAATGCGGAGACGGGCACGCCGGCCCGATGCCCCGCCGACTTGCTCGCCCTGATCGACGCAGCTTATTCTAAAGCGAGTTCGGGTTGACCTGCGTCAATCCATGCCGAGTACCAGAGGCTGGAGACCGCCGAGATGGAGCCGCGCCACTGCTGTTCAACCATGCCGCCCAAGGCGACGTGGTAGGCTTCACAAAATGGTCGGGAGCGAACCTTCTGGATCGAGCGGCCTCGCTCTTCATTTACATAGGAATTCGGACCGAAGGCCTCAGAGATCTTCTTTTCCTCTCCCAGAACCGCTGCCACAAATTCGTGGCTGTAGTCGATCGTTTCCCAAGCAAAGTCGAGCACGTTCTCCACGTAAACAGCTCCACCAGACACCAAGTCGTAGCGCTCTTCGTAAAGTTCTGGCAAACGCGTTTCCCACAAGCCGTGGACGCCCTTCTGGCCAGTGAGTTGGCCATTGTAGTTGACGGTGGTGTGCAGGGGAACGTGCGCGTCGCCGACGTAATGGCCAAGATCTGCCATGAGTCGAAGTGAATTTTGAAGGTCTTGCTCGCTGAAGGCCTCGACCAAGTTTGCATACGTCCAGCGGATCTGCCACGGCAGCACGCCGTATTCCCAGACCGTGTCATGCGTGAAGAGGGCAACCGCGCCGGCGTATGTACGGGGGATGCTGTCGCCGGGCAGGGCATCCAAGTCGATGTAATGCTTTGGCGCTTCGTTCACCACGGAGTGCTTGCGCTTGTCGGCATCCACCGCGTGCTCGCTTAGCCAATCCGCGTGCGGCATTACATAGCCCAACATCGGCTCGGGCAAAGCATACACCGCAGCGCGGTTGATGTTGCGATGCACAGCGAAACCCCACGCGCCCCAGAGGCCTGTGGCCAAGAGCAGCAGGATGGATGCGAGCGCCGAGGATTTCAGAAGACTAGGCATGAATGGATGCGTTTACAAGTGCACCGTCACGCAGCACAGGCACGGACTTTACAGTATTGAGCGTAAGGCAATACTTGATGTCTTCATTTAGATTCAACTTGCGCAGGCGTCGGCGGTGGGATGAGGCCTTCAAAAAGGAGAAAATATTTTCGCG
>CALACF010000298.1 GCA_937890245.1 uncultured Flavobacteriales bacterium | reverse complement strand
GCTCGATGGTGAAGCCGCTGGTTCGCCAGCGCCGCCGCCGGCCGCCGCCCCAACTGCCAGCTCGGCTGCCCCTGCAGCGGAAGTCGTTGCAACAGTCGCAGCTCCATTGGCATCATCAGAAGCCCCCGGCCGCATCTCAGGCGACCGTTTCTACAGCCCGCTCGTGCGCAGCATGGCCGCGGCAGAAGGCGTCGGCCAAACCGAACTCGACGGCATCACAGGCACAGGCCTCGAAGGGCGCGTGACCAAGCACGACATGCAGGGCTTCATCGCCTCCCGTGGATCCGCACCCGCCGCATCCGCCGCGCCAAAACCCGCCGCACCTGCCGCATCACGCGCCCCCGTTATTACCTCAGGACAAGACCAAATCGTCGAGATGGACCGGATGCGCAAATTGATTGCGGCCCACATGGTCACCTCGGTGCAAACGTCGCCGCACGTGACGTCATTTGTCGAAGCGGACGTGACGCGCATCGTGCAATGGCGCATGAAGAACAAGGACGAGTTCATGCGCCGCACTGGCCAGAAATTGACCTTTACGCCCTTCTTCATAGAGGCTGTGGCGCGCGCATTGCGCGACTTCCCGGGCGTCAACGCCCAAGTGGATGGAGACAAAATCATCATGCGCGGCAACATCAATGTGGGCATGGCTGCGGCGACTCCGCAGGGCAACCTCATCGTCCCCGTGATTCACAATGCCGATCAGTTGAACCTGGTGGGCTTGGCTGAAAAAGTGAACGAGTTGGCCGGCAAGGCCCGTGCTGGCAAGCTGACGGCAGACGACATGGCGGGCGGAACGTACACCGTCTCAAACGTCGGAACCTTCGGCAATGTGATGGGCACACCGATCATCAATATGCCACAAGTGGCGATTTTGGCGCTTGGCGCCATCCGCAAACAGCCGGCTGTGGTGGAGACACCTGAGGGTGATGTGATTGCGATTCGTCATCGCATGTTCCTGTCGCACAGCTATGACCACCGCGTTGTGGACGGTCAGCTCGGCGGAAGTTTTGTCCGCCGCGTAGGAGACTACTTAGAGTCCTTCGATCTCGACCGTTCCATCGGTTAATTCGATATCTTTCCCGTGATGTTGCAACGAATTGTTCTGCAGGCCCCTCGTTTGGCCCTGCTTGTTTTGCTGTGCTGCCCGGCCAGCTCAACGCCTGCCTTCGCCGCAGACCCGGCGCCCGCGTTCACCGAATCCGGAAAAAGCAAGTCCTTTACCGAGGCCAGCCGCCTCATGCTTGAAGGCCACTGGAAGCGCGCCGCCATCGTGTGGGAGTCGCTCCTGAAAGAGTTCCCCGCCAATCGGAATTACCAATACCTCTATGGGCATTGTTTACTCGAAGTCCCGGGCCGCCGCGCCGACGCCGTTCCTCCGCTTTTGAAGGCAATCGAAGGCGACTATGCCGCCAACTACAACCCCACGGACCCGGACGCGGAGCTGCCACCGGTGGCCTGCCTTTCTGACGCCATGCGCGCCCGCCAATTGCAGGGCAACTACTACGAGGCCATTGTGTTGGCAGACCGTTTGCTCGCCTTGGTGGGCACCCGCCACCGGCTGAACCGCGGCGCAGTTGCCGTCAAGGAATCTTGCCAATTCGCAATAGAAGCCATCGCCAGACCTTCCACCGCCGTCCTCACCAACATCATGGAGCTCAACACCGAGCTCGATGATTACGCACCCGTGGTGACCGCCGATGGCAACGAACTATTCTTCACGTCGCACCGTGCCGTGGGCCTGAAAGGCAGTATGGCCACCATTGAAGAGGCGGTCGTATACCACAGCAAGCGCGTTTCCGAGGGCTGGGGCCCAGCGGTCGAATTGAAGCTCGGGCTCGATGAGGGCGACCGTGCTCCGGTGAGTATTTCTAGTGACGGAAACACCTTGGTCACGTATGCCAGCGCCATGGAGGGCGGCGGTCTTTACGTTCACCAGCGCATGCCCACGGGGTGGTCACCACCGGAGGCGATTGGTGCGCCGATTGACAGCCGCTATTGGGAGACGCACATGACCGAAACGTTTGATGGCCAGGAGCGCTACTTCGTAAGCGATCGCCCAGACGGCGAAGGTGGCCGCGATTTATATCGCGTGGTGAGATTGCCCAATAACACATGGTCGCTGCCGGCGACGCTCGGACCGCACATCAATACCCCGGGCGAGGAAGAAAGTCCCGTGCTGTCGGCCGACGGGCGCATGCTCTACTTTTCTTCAAATGGCCACCCCGGGCTGGGAGGCTTCGACCTCTACCGCTGTGATCGCTTGCTGGACGGGTCATGGGGCACGGTGCTGAATTTGGGCGCGCCAGTGAATACATCTGAGGACGAAACCTCAATCTCGATCGACGTTTCAGGCCGCCACGGATACATTGCGTCCTCGACAGCTGGCAAGGGCGGACTGGACTTGTTTGAAGTCGAATTCCTCGAAGAAGAAGTCGGCGATCGCGCCGTTTTCAAAGGCTTGATCGAAAGCTCGGGTTCGCATTTTGGCCAATTCATGGTCGAGGCCCGCGCCCCAGGGTTTTCCAGAACCTACATGCCACGCGGTGCTGCGGGTGCCTTTGTCATGACGCTCCCAACATGCCGGGCCTATCAGATTATCTTGCATGAGGGCGACTATCAGCGCGAAGCCGTGGCGCTTGATGTCCCGTGTGACGCTGGTATGGCTGTGTGCGGTCGGGTGCTGAACTTCAGCAGCTTTGGCCCCAAGCCCGAGGTGGTGAGAACTGAAATTTCCACATCGAAGTACGCCATCGAACAGGATGGCAACCGACTTTCTCGTCAGTTTGCCGAATCGGAGGCAGAACATGTATTGGCCTTATTGAGAGATGGGGCAGAGGTGCTCATCCAATTAACAGGATCGGCATCGGGCGACACCGATGACGACGAGCGACTCGCACGACAGCGGGCTGAAAATGGGCGCGAAGCCATCCGTGAAGCCTTGGACACGAGTAAGTTTGACTGGGTAGGCAGCGTGAGTTTTTCGCTTGATTGGCATCGGAAAGGGGCCAGCGGAAACGCCTTGAACGTGGTGCTTATCCGCATCAATTGAAAACGAAAGAACTGAGAACGCATGGACTTGAGCATTCCCAAACTATCGATTGAGCTGCAGCGTCCGCTCGTGTTTTTCGACCTCGAATCCACTGGAACGGATGTGGTTGCGGACCGAATTGTCGAGATGGCTTTCGTGAAAATCAACCCGGATGGCAGCACGGACGTGCGACCTGCTGAGGGCGCCAAGCGGATGTTGATCAATCCAGTTTGTCTGATTCCAGCTGAGTCTACAGCGATTCACGGCATCACCGATGAGGATGTTGCCGGTTCGCACACCTTTGAGCAGGTGGCGCCGGGGCTGAACAAATGGCTTGAGGGCTGTGATTTGGCAGGCTATAATTCGAACCGCTTCGACGTACCAATGCTAGCCGAAGAGTTACACCGCGCCGGCATTGAGTTCTCTCCCGCGGGCAGCTCGATGGTCGATGTGCAGACAATTT
>CALACF010000297.1 GCA_937890245.1 uncultured Flavobacteriales bacterium | reverse complement strand
CGATGCCCACAGAAACGAGCTCGCCCGAGCGTGCGGCCAATCCGAGCGCGGCGCTGATCACGGAGCGGAAGCGGTCTTCATCGGCAATCAAATGGTCGGCCGAAGCGACCACGATTTGGGCTGCTTCGTCGCGCTGAGCGATCACTGAATTGGCATAAGCAAGGCAGGCCGCCGTGTTGCGCATCATCGGCTCGCACAAGATGTTCTCCGCGGGCAAATCGGGCAGGGCCGCAGCCACATCGTCCCGGTACCGCGCGTTGGTCACGACCAAAATCTGGTCGGCCGCCGTCATGGGCAACATGCGGTCGTAGGTCATCTGGATCAGCGTCCGCCCGCAGCCCAAGATGTCTAGGAATTGCTTGGGGCTTTCGGTACGGCTGATCGGCCAAAAACGGCTGCCAACACCACCGGCCATGATGACGACAAAGGTGTGCTGGGGGTCGACAGAGTGGTTCATTTGCATGGCTTGCAGGGCTGGGCCGCGAAGGTAGCTGTCCCGGAGTTTGCCACGGCCACGGGCTCATTCTTCCAAAACGGGCAGGTCTCACATTTCTGCCGTTTGCTGCGTTTGTGCTTTGGTTTCTGCGGGCCACGCATGCTCCGACGGGCTGCGCAGGAGGTGAGTAAGGCACTGCAAATCAGGCCAATTAAGATCGTTCGAAGGGAGCTAAACGTTGCGGGCATCACTTGTTGGAAGACGTGGGCAAGTTAATACCTTCGCCACAGTGACTTCCCTGCTGTTTCATATTGGCCGCTACTTTGCCTTCCTAGCCGCAACGCTGAGGAAACCACAGAAAACCCGCGTGTTTTTTCGCGCCCTCTCGACTGAGCTAGAACTGATTGGTATTCAGAGCTTGGGGATCGTTGCACTCTTGGCCATGTTTATGGGCGCGGTCATCGCCATTCAAACCGCCCACCAAATTAGCGGCTGGATTCCGGCCTATTCGATCGGATTTACGGTGCGCCAGACGATGATTCTCGAGTTTGCACCAACCATTATCCCCGTGATTTTGTCAGGCAAAGTGGGATCCAACATCGCTTCGCAAATCGGCACAATGCGGGTGAGCGAGCAAATTGACGCCCTCGAAGTGATGGGCGTGGCTGCGGCTTCCCATCTGGCGCTTCCAAAAATTATAGCCGGCGTCCTGATTTTCCCATTCCTCGTGGTGATCGCGATGGTACTCGGCATCGGATCGGGCGCCTGGGTTTCGGATGCCACCAATCTGTGCAGCATGTCAGACTACCAATACGGCATGCAAATAGACTTCGACTCCTTTGACGTTATTTATGCGTTATGCAAGACGACCGTTTTTGCAGGAATCATTACAAGTGTCTCGGCGTACCACGGATTTTACACCTCGGGCGGCGCCCGGGAAGTGGGCGAGTCCAGTACGAAAGCCGTCGTCTACAGCGTCGTGCTCATCATGGTGGCCAACTTGGTCATCACCCAACTGATGCTGACATGATCCGCGCCCAAAACATCAGCAAGTCCTTCGGGGACAAGTCCGTCTTGCGCGGCGTCAGCGCTGATTTTAAACCCGGCCAGGTCAATTTCATCATCGGCCGCTCGGGATCGGGCAAGTCGGTGCTGACCAAATGCTTGGTGGGCCTGCTGGAGGTGGACGCTGGAACGGTTACATACGCTGGGAAAACTGCGGATCGGGACTTTACAGCGATGTCGAGTCGGGAACGCGAATCCGTCCGCCATGAGATTGGCATGCTCTTCCAAGGCGGGGCCCTTTTCGACTCTATGACCGTCCGTGAGAACGTGATGTTTCCCCTGACGATGTTCAGCGATATGACACCAGTGCAGATGGAGCAAAGGGTGCTGGATTGCCTGACTCGGGTGGAGCTTGGCGATGCGGGCGACCTCTTCCCGGCGGAGATTTCCGGGGGGATGCAGAAGCGCGTGGCCCTCGCCCGTGCGATTGTCATGCGCCCGCGATTTCTGTTTTGTGATGAGCCCAATTCAGGCCTGGACCCGCAAACGGCCATCGTGATCGACAACCTCATACGCGAGCTCACCCACGAGTATAACACAACGACCGTGGTCGTATCACACGACATGAACAGTGTCATCGAGATCGGCGAGCACATCCACTTCGTCCACGATGGCCAAATCCTATGGACGGGCGACAGCGAAGGCATCCTGCGCGCGGAGCTCCCTGCCCTCGAGGACTTTGTCTACGCATCCGACCTGATGAAGGACGTGCGCAAGAAGATGCTTTCCGATGGCTGAAGCGGGCGAAAAGACGTCGAGCGAAGCCGTGCCGAGCGAAGGTTTCGAGTTTTACGCCCCCGAGCGCTTCACACCCGAGCAAATGAAAGAGCGCTTGGCTTCGCTTGAAAACCTACTTGCCGGGCGCCGAAGCGTCCGTCATTTCAGCCCGGACCCCGTCCCCATGGACGTTTTGGAATCCGCCATCCGCATCGCATCGTCGGCCCCATCGGGCGCCCATAAGCAGCCTTGGACCTTCTGCATCGTAACAGACCCCAAACTCAAGGCCAGCATCAGAGAAGCGTCTGAGCGCGAAGAGCTGATCTCCTACACGAGCCGCATGTCCGA
>CALACF010000296.1 GCA_937890245.1 uncultured Flavobacteriales bacterium | reverse complement strand
GTACGACCCTAGCCGCGTCACCGAAAAACCCTCGGCTAGGATACCCGCGTCCTCAACTACGCAGTAGCGGTAGGACTCAACCACCTCGTCCACGGCCAGCAGCCGGATGAATGTCCTGTCTGGGGGCGGGAAATTAGTGGGAACTTCGATATAATCATTCATTATCTTCAACTTTCTTCGATCCGGTGTATTGGACATCCGGGGCCGCGACGTGGGTCTCGTGGAAGCAAACCTCGTCCAGGTCCCGGCAGTCCATCCACTCCTGGCAGACGCCGCACTGTATGAAGTGGGTCTTGTCTGCGTCGCTGGCCGCCGTGTAGTTCGAGTCACTCATTCGGCTAAGGATTGCTCGTTGTCGTCCTCGTCGTCCCCCTCGGAAAGCGGATCGGCCAAGTCGCTCCATACCTCGTCGTCCTCGTCCTCAATTGCAGCCTCCAGATTTGCGATGGCCCGTTTTGCCTTTGCGTCGCCGTCTGCGTCCCCTTGGACACTGACAGCGTAGTCGAGCGCCACAATCCACCTTGTGATAATTCGACGAGGCACCCCGCGTCCGTACTCCTCGTCCGATGGGTTTGCCCCTACGTCAGCACACGCGTCGGCCAGCGCGCAGCCGAGTTCTTCGAGGGTATTCATCAAGCTCTCCGCCCGAGGGAAGGAAAGTCCCATCCGGAGGATCAGGTCAAATAGCCTGTCTGGGTGCAACTCCTCTATCTCGAAACCAGCTTTAGTGAGCATTGCCCTGCGGTAGGCCCAGATCACCGAATCAGTGGCGAGGTCGTGCAGGAGGTTGGCCAGGGCCAGTGCGTCCAGCGTCAAGCTGAATTTGGTTTTGACGCTCATCGTGTTAGCCTGTAGACAGGGGCTTTTCTCGAATGTGACGCTTTCGTTTCGCAGCCTCGCCATTCCCCTGTGGGCTCAAGCAGCTTATTTCTGACCGCATTGCGAATCATCGATCCAGTCATGTTGTGATGAGGTGGCTCACCGATCTGAGGCGCCAACCACAGCCGTATGTCTTCCCCTGTAGCCTCGGCATGTGGGTAGCCAGGAATGAGCCGGAGCGCGTTTGAAGTCCACTCTGGCGACCGCTTAGCAACCCTCTCCATACCCGCCTCGGCTGCCGCCCTCGCTGCTTTTCCACCGTCCTCCACAAAATGAGCCTTGGTGGGAGCCGATTTAAAATTTGGCGTCGCAATCTTGGCCGCCAGCTCTGCGTCAGCCTGCTCCCGCGCTGAGGGTTGGTCTGCGGGTGGGCGCCGGACCACCCTTCGTGGGCCTCCTACGGGCAAGTCACTCACCGTCCACCTCCCACCATGCCCCGCCATCGTCGACCTTGGGCGGGGCCACCTCCATCGCTGTGAGGCGCGGGAAGTATTTGATGCCGGTCTCCTGGCACTCCACGATGTAAGACACGTGGCCTCGCGCACGTGTCTTCTGGCTGTAGGTTGCCTTGAACCGATCTTCGTAGGCGTCCCAGGGGTTGACTCCGATGGGCACTTCGGCCTTGATCAGCCCATCCCGATGGGTCCGCACCTTGTGAGCGCACGTGTCAAATTTGACGCGCATGCCAATTTCGAACGATTCGGGCGGAGTGAACCTGCTCGCGGTGACCTCCTTCCATGCCTCCGACAACGCATGCCCCAGAGAGGGCCTGCTGATCGTAATGCTCTGCAAACCGTTCGAGAGCACTACGGATGGCGATAGGATGTCAACCGAGCACATCCCTTCATGGTTGGTAATCGACACGGCGTAACCTTCCAGGTCGGTGATGTTGGTGATCATCTCGACGATCTTGGTATCACGCTTTATACGCTTGGCCGCCCGCACCGACTCGTTGATCGCCTCCTGGACCGCATCCTCGCGGTCTCTCTCTCTCGCTTCCCGCTCAGCGATGTGACTGCGCTGCACACGTGTAGTGTTGTCGGGGGTCGACTTGGATCGGCTCCTGTTCCGAGGGGTGGTTGCGCACATTGAATTTGATCTTGATGTAGTCATAATATCTATAGAACTGAAAGTGAGTTGGTGCGCGGTCGCCACGCTGGTAGCGGGACGGTGACGGGCCGGTGGTCGGATTCTGGGTGGGAGCGCACACACTCGGCCACACTCAGGCACACTCAGGCACATCGCAAAACGTATACGTTTCACTCTCCACCTCCAATAAACTGCCCATCGATCATCTTCCACCGCCACTGGCTCCCAGTCTTGGGTCCGTACGGTTGCTTGCGCATGTGGCCCCGGCGCCAATGCAGTCGGACGCCTCGGCCCGTCATCCGACTGGCCGCCTCCTTGCGGCGTTTAGCGTAGAGCCTGCCCACAAAGTTGGGCGACCACAGCTCAGACTTGATGATCTTCCCGCTCTTGGCCCTCTTCTCCTTGCGCACCTTCTCATCACCCTCCACGTCGTCGGGGCGCAGACTCATGGCAATCATCAACTTGCAGGCAATGCCCTGTAACTCAGCCAGACGACCCCCGTCCACCTCCGGGTCGTAGGTCACAGCCAGGCCAGACTCGAACGTGTTCAGGTGGTCGACCGTGTCCTCGATAGGGCACACAGAGCTGTAGGTGGGGTATTTCGCCTTGGCGGCTTCGGTTATGCCACCGCTTTGCTTAACGTCAGCGATAGCGTCCTCCATGCTGGGGCAGCCGTAGAAGGTCGCGTACCTGCGTCCGTCAACGTGCGCGCCGTGCGCTATCAAAATGCTGCTGAAGTAGCTGGCTCCCTTGGGCAGCATGAACAGCGCTCCGGGAGCCGGAAACGGGATATCGGCGAAAGTGCATTCAGCAGTGGGCATGTTCACAATGTCGTCCATGAACTGCCGGTCGATGAAGTAAGCGGGCTGGGCGCACTGATAGTAGTTGTAGAGGCATGCAAGCCTGGCGAAGATGGTCGCCTTGATCTCCATGGCAGCCAAGGCCGGGACCTTGTCGGCGGCAGCCACCGAGTACGCCAGCATGCGCAAAAGCCCGCCCGCGTTGTCGTAGAGGGGCTGCTTGACGAAACGCTTTGGCACGGCAGCCAAAACCTCTTCCACCATCGTCTGTGTCCAGTGTATGGCGAGCCCCGGAAAATTGGCCGACCGGTTGCCTGGGCTTTTGATGAGTGTGTCCCTCTGAGGCAGGCTACCGCCCTGTCTGAGGGTGTCCGGGTTGGTCCTGGCCGCCCATTCCTCCCCGCCTATTCGCATAAATTGTTCGTGTGTCATCGCCAACCTCCGCCATCCTTGATCCAGCTGTAGATCACCGGGATGGGCCACAGCAGCACCGCCAACACGAACGATACGACGAAGACGCCGAGGGGAGCCACCTTGGTGCCATCTCGCAGGTTGAGGTAGGTCAGGTAGGCCGCTGTGACGAGTCCGATGGGCACGTAAGCGAGGCAGATCAGCAGTGGTAGTTCAAAGCTCACTGTCTCGTAGGTAGGTTATCCAGTCGTACATCAGGGTGAGAGGCCACAAAAGGAGGGTGAATGTGCTCCCGGCTACAAATGTCCACGAGTGGGCGTAGCGTCCTTTCAAGTCTACCGTCCACCAACGGTAGAATGCGGTTACAGCGCCACACCACAGGTAGAGCGCGATCAATGCTGTTGCTAGGTAGTTCATAATTGTTTCCTTGCCACTTTGATGTGGCAGCCATAGTCGTCCATCAGCTCTATGGACGACTTTCCGATCATCGTGTTGGTGCCGCTCACCGGCCCGCGCCAATCGCCTGGTCTGTGACTGGAGAGGACCATGTCACCCTCCTTGATGTGCGCAGCCTGCTTGATCAGCGTGAATCCCCTGGGCGGCGCCACGTTCATGGGATCGGTCTCTGACAAGTTGAATGCTCGGTCAAGTTTGCTCACACGCTCACTGCCTTGCTGTTGGTGGCCTCGCGGGCAGGCCGGGTCGCACGTCGGCGTTTCCATCCCCGATGGTAATCCCGCCTGGCCTCGATGGCCGCAGGTGTTGAGTAGCAGGGGCGAGCGCGATGAAGGCGAAAATACCTGCGTTTGGCCGCCTGCACCTCTGGTCTCGTGGATCGCGCCAGGTGCATGGCGTTGATGCAGCTCTTGCATCGGGCATTGAGTCCATCCGGGCTCGCCTTGCGAACGCCGAACTTCACATTGGGGTAGGTGCCGTCACACTCCGTGCACCTTTTGATCTTGATCAGAGTCATAATCCTGCTGCCTCGGGTTCAGTGCCGGTGACCATGTTCTTCGACACCTCGATGATATCGCCGTCGTGCTGCACGAACCTGGACGTTGGGTCAGGGTTTGCCCTGTCGAGATGCTGAGTGTCCTCGTTGACCACCACCTCTCCGTGATTTTTGTGCCACAACTTGCCGGTGACCCAGGTCCTGATCGGCCATACCTTACGGTCGGCGCCGAATCCCCGGTCGTGCAAGCGATGGCAGATGGCGCGGGCCTCCCCCTCAGAGCCGTGCTCGTCGGTCGACACGTTCTCGGTGTTGCCCAGCTTCACCTCGGGGTGCGGCCACTTGGCGTGTGATGTCCAGCGGCTCATGGCTTGCTCGCCTCCGGCTGCGGCTGGATGACGAGCACTGGGGTGACTCCGTCGCTGGCGTCCACAGCCAGGTGCCATCCTGCGCGTTCCAAGTCAGGGTTCAGAGATCCGTAGACCTCATCGCACCAGACTCCCTTGGTTGTCACACGGATCGGATGACCCGGGGACCAGTCGCGCATCTGGTCACTGATCTGTACTCGCAGCCATGTGATGCTCTTGTCGATGCGCACAGCCCGGTCGGATGTCACCTGGGCCGGAGTTAGAAATTCGAATGGTTCAGCCATGTGGTTGGGTTTGTATACGATTCAGGATTGGGCGTCGACATAAATGTTCGGTTATTTCGTGGGGTCGATGCGTTTGAGCCGCTCGTTGGCTGCGAGGATAGCCAGGCGAGTTGCGTGGGTCTCATGCTCCTTGTAGTTGGACACCCTCACGGCCCGCTCCGAGTTCGGCAGGCAGGCAGCGTTGATGTAGCACTTCCCCCCGAAGCCAAGGGAGCCTCCGAACCGGAACTCGGTCACGCCCAACTTGGTCACGCTGTTGACGAAAGCGGAGCGGGCATCGGATGTGGTGGAGGCGTCGCACTCGGCGATCAGGATGTCGTAGATTTGATTGGCGGTGTTTTCAGTCATAGTCGTTTGATGTTTTTCCCCTCCACTTCTTCCACGTGGCCCAGGCCAACCTGGCGGCCTTGGTGTAGAGGGGGAGTTTGACGTTGAAGTCTAAGCCGCGCTTGCCCATGTCAGGCACAGTGCTCACGTTGTGGTGCTCATCCATGACGAGTTTGTCTCCGAGCATGGCAACCCGCAGGGACCCGCCATTCACCTTCGTGATCACAAAGCAGGCGCTCCTCCCCCTTGACTGGGACACGAGCACCTCGCCTGGTTTGTAGGTAGTTCTGCCCATGGCTACTGCCCATCTCCTGAGCAACGCTTTCGCGGAGGAGCCTGCGGGGCCGGTAGGTTGTCGATAGCCTCGGAGACCCTGCCCATCACCGCATCGAGCTTGTCGGACTCAGAGGGCTCAACGGCGATGGGCGTGATCAGTTTGAACTCGTGGCAATTGGCGGCGTAGAGGGCCACGTACTTCCCATTGGCGAAGTAGGCACACATCCCTGGCTCGGGCACACCGTCAGGGCCAGGGTCAGGGCCAGGGTCAGGGCCAGGGTCAGGGCCAGGGTCAGGGCCAGGGTCAG
>CALACF010000295.1 GCA_937890245.1 uncultured Flavobacteriales bacterium | reverse complement strand
GATGGACTTGATCGAGCGGAAGGGCGAGGGCGTGGAGCTGGGCGAAGCTGCAGAGCTGGGCGAGGACGCAGCGCTGGCGCGCGCGCCGAAGTTAGAAGGCCGCATCGCTTGGGAGGGCGTCGGATTCCATTATCCCCACCGCGAAGATGTCGAGGTGCTGTTCGATATAGACTTGGCCATCGATGCGGGGGAGACTGTTGCTTTGGTCGGGGGGTCGGGGGCTGGAAAATCGACATTGGCAGCGCTTGTTCCTGGCTTTTACCCGGTGAGCAAAGGGCAGGTGACAATCGACGGGAAGCCCCTGGCAGAACACGACTTGACGGCCCTGAGAAGCCGGATGGCGATCGTGCCCCAGGAAGTTATTTTGTTCGGAGGCAGCATCCGCGACAACATTGGCTATGGCCGATTGGGCGCAACGCAGGCCGAGATTGAAAATGCAGCCCGTGATGCGATGGCATTGGCGTTCATCGAGGGTTTTCCCGAGGGCTTCGACACATTGGTGGGCGAGCGTGGCGTACAATTGTCCGGAGGACAACGCCAGCGCATCGCCATTGCGCGCGCCTTCTTGGCCGGGCCTGACGTACTGATTTTGGACGAGGCGACCAGCGCGCTCGACGCCGTTTCTGAGCACGCCGTGCAGGTTGCGCTCACCCGTTTGATGAAAGGGCGCACGTCCTTGATCATCGCGCACCGCTTGAGCACAGTGCGCAACGCGGACCGCATCGTCGTACTGGAAGCTGGGCGCATCGTCGAGCAGGGCCAGGACGAAGAATTGATGGCTGCAGGCGGACGCTACCACGAGCTCGTCGAGCACCAGCTGCAGCACGATCAGTTGGGCGGAGACCGCTCGAAATTGGCATAAACACTATCTTGGACGACATGGCCACACCGACCCCCCGAAAACGCGCACTGATCACTGGAATTACCGGGCAAGATGGCGCCTACCTCGCTGAACTTCTCCTGGACAAGGGCTACGAGGTACACGGGATCAAGCGGCGCAGTTCGCTGTTCAATACGCAGCGGATTGACCATCTGTACCAGGACCCGCATGAGAAGGACATCCGGCTGAAGCTGCATTACGGCGACCTGACCGATGCGACAAACTTGATTCGGATTGTGCAGGAAGTGCAGCCAGACGAGATCTACAATCTCGGCGCGATGAGCCATGTGAAGGTGAGCTTTGACACGCCGGAGTACACGGCAAACGCCGATGGTTTGGGCGTGCTGCGTTTGCTCGAAGCAATCCGCATTTTGGGGATGGAAAAGACGGTCCGATTTTATCAAGCCTCGACGTCGGAGCTCTACGGAAAAGTGCACGAAACGCCACAAAACGAGGAGACGCCATTCCATCCAAGAAGTCCTTACGGTGTGGCAAAGTTGTACGCATACTGGATTGTACGAAACTACCGCGAGGCCTACGGTTTGCACGCCTCAAACGGCATCCTGTTCAACCATGAAAGCCCGCTGCGAGGCGAGACCTTTGTGACGCGAAAAATCACCCGTGCGGCGGCGGCCATTTCTTTTGGCGCACAGGACCTCCTGTACATCGGCAACCTCTCCGCACAACGCGATTGGGGCCATGCAAAGGACTACGTCGAGGGCATGTGGCGGATGCTACAGCAGGACACACCCGACGATTATGTGTTGGCCACGGGCAGGACGGTCTCAGTCCGGACCTTCATTGAATTGGCATTTGAATGCGCGGGGATTGGTCTGCGCTGGGAGGGCAGCGGCGAAGACGAAAAGGGTTACTGTTGTAAGAGCAGCGCCTTGCGCGTAGCAGTCGATCCAAACTATTTCCGGCCCACCGAGGTCGACTTGTTGATCGGCGACCCGGCCAAGGCCAAGCGTGATCTCGGCTGGGAAGCGACCTGCACCCTAGAGGAAATGTGTGCAGAAATGGTCGCCTACGATCTCGAGGAAGTCAAGCGAGAACAATGCCTGCTCGAAGGCGGCCACGCCATCAACCGCCCAACGGAATAAGCACGCGCTCAAATCTCGACGCGCTCAATGTGCGGCGGGTGGTTGTAAAGCAATGCGCCCAGCACGGGTTTTCCGCCCGACGAGGCCCGCAAAGCCCGCATATAATCGGCCACTTGCTTCTTGTCTTTTTCCCGCGACCCGCCGGTTTTGTAGTCGATCACCTCGATCCGGTCGTCGTAAATCACCACCCGGTCCGGCCGGCCCGTTGAGCCGTCCATCAGCACGACATCGCGCTCAATCATCACCTGCCCCGTTCCGTCGAACCACTGCCCCGCATCGGGCAACGCAAGGACCTCCCGGACCCCGGCGAGCACCCGGTCGTAATCTGCCCGCGACATCTCGGACCAAGGCCACGCACGGCCGCATTCCCGCTCCACATCTTCCGACGTTTGAACCCGCGCAAGCACAGCGTGTATAGCTGTTCCCAACGAACGCGGCGTCATCGAGCCCCACAGCGCACCGGTGTAATCCGGACGCACAGATTTCACCTCCTGCGGCGTGCCTGAAAAGCTCAAGGCCTTAAACTTTCCAATAATTGGGTTCTTGATCGATCCAACTTCCGCTGGATCAACCGGTGCCTTTCCCGCGTTTTGTGCCTGGCTCTCTACCGAACAGGCCAAGTCCGCTCCGTCCGAACGATACGGTGCCTCAGTCAAATCGCAGCCGTACAGCCCCTGGACTGCCCGCCCAAACCGGGCTGAAATATTTGTTTGCTTCTCTTCTGTCAAGGCGTTTTCTGACGAAAAGCCCAACACGCAATGCAGCCGCACCACGGCCCGCGTCGTGCAGACGTAAAGGACATTCAAATTGTCCAACGCATTGAGGTCCCGTTCCAGCTCGTAGTCCGCATGGCCCGCGGTTTCCTTGAAGGAAGCTGCCGAGGCAATCAGCCCAGGCAACGGAAAACT
>CALACF010000294.1 GCA_937890245.1 uncultured Flavobacteriales bacterium | reverse complement strand
GGTGCTGCTCGACGGCATCGGGCTCTACCTCGTCGGTTTTACCAGCTCGGCCCAAGACTTCATCGTTCAACCCTTGGATCTGCCTTCAGGTGCGGACCAGCTGCAAATTGTTGTCCGCTTGAGCAATGCGGGTGACGGTGCCTGGCACGCCATCGATGATATCGTACTCTACGGCAATGTCCCGCCCGGACCGGGGCCATGTGAGGCTGATTTGAACGGCGACGGCGTCGTGGCTGTTGGCGATGTGCTTGCGTTGCTTGGCCAATTTGGATGCACCTCAAACTGCAGCGCCGATATCAGCGGCGACGGCATGGTGACCACGACCGACATGCTCGCTATCTTGGCTGCATTCGGTTCAACTTGTCTATGATTTCACGCTTTTTGACGGCCGCCTTGCTGGTGGCCACCACATTTCCCGCACTCGCCCAAACCCTGAAACCGGCCTCTGCTAAGAGCCCTGCTGATTTTCTGGGCTACACCCTCGGCGACCGCTTCACGCGCCATCACAATGTGGTGGACTACATGGAGCATCTGGCCGCGACCACGCCGAGCGCCCATTGGACCCCCTACGGCAAAACCAATGAGCTCAGAACCCTCGGCACGTTGACGCTGAGCAGTCCTGAAAATTTAGTCCGTCTCGAGGCGCTTCGCCAGGCCAATCTAGCCCGGGTCCGCACCGGCAAGCCCGCCCTTGCATCTACGGCCCAGACAGAACGTACACTCGACTTGCCCATCATCTGGCTCAGTTACAATGTCCACGGCAACGAAGCGGTTTGCACTGAGGCGGCTATGGCGACTGCATATGAGCTGCTGCAAAAGCACAGCGACTGGCTTGCCCATGCCGTGGTCATCATCGACCCTTGCGTGAATCCTGACGGCCGAGACCGTTACGTAGCCTTCCAAGACCGCACCACTGGCCCAATGGCCATGGTCGACCTGGACCCCCAAGCCTTGGAGCATGACGAGCCGTGGCCGGGCGGCCGCTCGAATCATTATTTGTTCGACATGAACCGAGATTGGGCTTGGCAAACGCAAATTGAGACGCAGCAGCGCGTGGCGGCTTACCGGCGTTGGATGCCACATGTACACGTCGACTTTCATGAAATGGGGGTCAATTCACCTTACTATTTTGCCCCAGCGGCAGAGCCTTTGCATCACGCGATTACGCCTTGGCAACGCCGATGCCAAGAGCACATCGGGCAGAACAACGCCCGATGGTTTGACGCCCGCGGCGCCCTGTACTTCACGCGCGAGGTCTTCGATCTGTTCTACCCGAGTTACGGTGACACCTGGCCCATGTTCCACGGCGCCATCGGGATGACCTATGAGCAGGGCGGGTCGTCTCGTGCTGGCCGCGCCATCCGCACAAAACTGGGCGAAACGCTCACACTCGCCTATCGCATTGAGAACCATCTTGAGGCGGGCCTCAGCACGGTCGAGGAGAGCATCGAGCAAACCGGCCAACTCGTCGAAAATTTCACCGCCTATCACGCACGAAACCTCTCGGGCGAATCCGGCAAGTTCGGCAGCTACCTCATCCCGGGCGATCCGAGAATAAATGCGCCTGAACGTTTGAATTGGCTGACTTCAGTCCTTGATCTCAACGGCATTTCGTACGGCCAAGCGCCCAGTGCGAACAGTCTATCGGGTTACGATTACAACGCAGGATCAACCCGTTCACGGCTCAGCTGCACATCCCGCGACCTCATCATTGACGGGCACCAAGCCGATGCGGCCTTCCTTCACGTCTTGTTCGATCCGGACCCCATCCTGAACGACTCGCTCACGTACGATATCACCGCTTGGGCGCTCCCGCACGCCTTGGGCCTTAAAGCCTACGCGCTCGAAACACATCTCAAGCCTACTGCCAGCTGGCCAATAGCATCGCCCAATCGCCCCATGGTAGAGGGCGGAAACTTCAGGCCATATGCCTGGATTGGCCATAGCAACACCGATGCTGGAACCAAGGCGCTGGCCATGCTACTTCGCGCGGGCGTAGTGGTCCGCGTATCCGATGCGCCGCTCCGCATTCAAAGCCGAAGCTACCCCGCTGGCACTTGGGTTGTAACGCGCCGGAACAACGAGGACGTGCCTGACCTCAACAGACTCGTGGCCAGGACATCTGCGGCGACTGGTGTACAGTTTAATGCCGTCTCCACCGGTCTGGCTGAATCGGGACATGACCTGGGGAGTGACCATTATGCAGCCATCCAGCCGCCCCGAGTGGCCACACTCCAAGGTGAGCGCAGCAGTTCGCTTTCGAGTGGCGAAATCTGGCATCGCTTCGACACCCAATTGGGATACCCATTGACGCGCGTCGCCACCCTCGACGATTTGGACATCGTGGATTTTGACGTCCTCATCTTGCCCAGCGGTTGGTATGGATTTGACGAAGAGCAGCTCGAAAGACTTTCGGATTGGGTTCGATCAGGAGGCCAATTGGTAGCGATTGCAAGTGCCTGTGGGTCCTTCGCTGGAAAAGACGGCTGGGGTTTGAAGCGTCACGAAGGCACCTCAAATGCTGGAGGTCGGACGCAGATTAACGACGAGCGCGATGCCCACCAAAGCGGGGCTTCCGGCCTCGACATTGTGGCATTCAATAAGAAATCGCGTGAGCGCCTTCGCACCGATTTGCCCGGCGCCATCTACACGGCCGCGGTCGATCCCAGTCACCCGCTTGCCTATGGCTATGGCGCAGAGTACAAGTCGCTCAAAACCAGTGGCTCGGCTTATGCGCCGCTCGCTTCCGGCAATGCGATGTCACTCTTGAACGATGGGGAACCGTTTAGCGGTCACAGTGGCTCGCAGGTCGCCGAACGAATTGGTGGATCACTTGTTGCTGGTGTCCATAACATGGGTCGTGGCCATGTGGTCTACCTCGCAGACAACCCCCTGTTCAGAGCGTTTTGGAGGAACGGCCACCGTCTTTTTGACAATGCAGTTTTCCTCGGCCCATCGATGTGATTTACTTGTACTTTCGATGAAGATGAAGAAGAAGATGAAGATGAAAAATTTGTTGATTGCAGGAGTTGCTACACTGCTCGTATTAAGCGTGGGATGTGGAATGATGAGCGCGCAAACGGCTTCGCCGCCACCTCCTCCTCCTTCGAAGTATATCAAGAAGGTTGCGA
>CALACF010000293.1 GCA_937890245.1 uncultured Flavobacteriales bacterium | reverse complement strand
GTCCGGGGTGATGAAATAGCCGTCAGATTGCAGCGGCTGGTCCGGTGCAATTTGAAGCAACTGCCTGTCGCCAGACGAAGTGCGCATCAGCTCGTCCGCACAGTCATTGTACTCATGCCAACTGTGCTCAAAGGTCTTGACAAGTCCGGGATTGTCCCGGTGCCAATACGTCGCAAGATGGTCACTCCACGACTGCTCCAGTCGTTCGATAGCGGGGCGCGTGCGGATGACCAAGACTTTGGATGCGCCCAGTTCGAATGCCTTCTTGTAGGGCAGCCCATCAGAATATCCGCCGTCAAACATCCAGCGGCCGTCAACTTTAATCTTTCCCCGGGTGATAAGGGGCAAAGTGGATGACGCCATCATATAACGGACCCAGTTCCCCTTGCTCGGCGAGAGGTAAATGGGACGCCCCGTTTCAAAATCGGTTGCCACAATGCGGATGTCGCGGCCTTCGCTGTTGCGATCGGCAGCTTCCTCGTCCAGCGGATAATTCCGCATGGTGAAGCGCTTCAAAAATTCGAGGTTCATAAGGCCTTGCTCCGAAAAGGCCGAACGGTAGCTGATGAAGCGACTGTCTTTGACGACCTCTCGAGATACATTCAGCACGTGCTTGCGTTGACCAGAGAGAAAAAAGGACAACGCGATGGAGCCGCTAGAGGTGCCCAGGGCAACCTTGAACGGGTTGAAGTCGTGGACGAGAAAGGTGTCGAGCACCGCCGTAGTGAACGCGCACTTCAAGCTGCCGCCTTCTATCACCAGTCCGTCAAACCCCGCTCCTATCTCTCCAGCCATGTTGCAAAAATAGTTGCTGGAAAACCCACCGACAAGTGGTGTCTGAAGTGGCCTGAGTGCTTTGTTCAGCTGAGCAATGGGGCGATGTCATTCAGACCGCCCACATTGTACACCTTCGCGAAGCCCATTTGCCGCATGAGGCCCGCAGCAGCATTGCTTCGGCTGCCACTTCTGCAGTATAGGAAGTACGACTTGTCGCGATCTTGAGTTTCAACGTAATTCTGAAATTCTCCCGAAAGCCAATCGGCATGCACCGCATTGGGCCAGCAACCTTCGGCCACCTCATCTGCGGTACGGCAATCAATTACGATGCCCTGCCCTTCTTCGAGTTTGGCTTTGAACTCTTCGGGTTGAAGATCTACAGTTTTATGTATTCCGAACATTTCATTCTGGGGTGTTTGGTGGTTGCGCTAGCAAAAGTCGTCAGGAATTTTGTTCTTCTGCGCAACCTAGATTGCAAATTCAGAGCTGAGCGCTATGAGCGCGTGAAAATTAAAGGCAGCAAAAAGCCCGAGGAAGTTGATACTCCTCGGGCTTCTCTATTCCCACAGCCATATGGGCGTCTTGTGTGCCTCGAGTGAGGCTTGCGTTTGCTTCTTGCGAAGCAGAATGTGAGAACAAATGTAAGCACAAAATAGGCCCCATGAAGACATCATTTTTCCTTCGTCCAAAATCCAATGGCAACGCTGCTATATCTGTCCGTGTTACTGAGGGTAGAGGATCCCAACATGTTTTCGCCACCGGACACACAGTTGACAAGGTCAGTCACTG
>CALACF010000292.1 GCA_937890245.1 uncultured Flavobacteriales bacterium | reverse complement strand
TCGACGCATTGCCACTTGGATCTACACCAGATAAGGTAACCGTATTCTCACCCACATGAGCACAACCAAAACCACTAACACTCAAACTGAGTTCCACTTCGCAGTTATCGAATGAACCATTATCCACTTCAGAAGCAGAAACGGCGACGTTGCCAGCAGCACTCAAGTACAACGTGATATCTTGAGCAGCCATAGTTGGCGAAATATCATCGTGAACAAACACCGTGGCTTGACCCGTGGTGCTGTTGCCGCTTTGGTCCGTAGCCGTGAAGTCGATTTCGTTGCCAGCAGGACTCAGATCACCACAACCAAAGTCCGTTTCAGAAATCGAAATCGAAACAATTTCGCAGTTGTCTGTGCTGCCAGTGTCAATTGCTTCAGCCGTTGTACTGGCCGCGCCATTGTCGTCGAGGTACAAGTGGATGTCTTGCAAAGAGAGGATGGGAGACAGGTCATCAATCACAGTCACAGTCAAGTCCTCAGAATCTGAGTTGCCAGCAAGGTCAACTGCCGTGAAAGTCACAGGATTCGGGCCCAAATCCGCACAAGCGAAGTCGTACTGCGAAAGTGTCAATTCGTCCAATCCGACATTGTCCGTCGTGCCGTTGTCAGCATCATCTGCGGTGATGGTCACCTCGCCGTCTTCATCCAGGTAGGCGTTGAAATCCGCAACTTCAACGACGGGATCAACGTTGTCAATGATTACAAGCAAGCAATCGTCTGCAGACTGGTTGCCATAAATGTCAACCATGCGGCCGCAGAATGTGTACTCGCCATCTGCAAATGGAGGCTCGAAGTAGTTCACGTCGCCGTGACCCGTTTCAACATCCACTTCGTTGAGCACGAAAATGCTTGTATCCGTAGAACCTTGAATCCACCATTTCAACGCATCTCCAGGGTGGGTCAACTCTTGGGCCGTCATGGCATCATCGAGGTTGAACAGTCCCATCAGGTTGAGCGTGTTGTGCTGCGTGATGTTGTCGCTGTCGCTCACGCCGGAGTCATCAGCGGCCAAGAGGTCGACAAGCGGGCCTGTTGGACCTGTAAGGTCACATGCAAAGCCTTGGTCGTCTGCACCCAAGAAGTAGGCTGAACCTGCATCTGGGAAAATATTGTCGTCGCGCTTGGTTCCCACCAGCACAATGCCACCATCTACGGCAACTGCGTAACCAAAACGGTCGTCAGGCATTGCGTCACACGCGAAGGCCTCAGACACACATTCAAGCGTTTCTGTAGAGCAGTCAAATATAAAGTATCCCAATCCAGCGTTGAGATTCATCTGATCGTCCGTTGGAGCGCCAACTGCCAAGACGTCTCCGTCCAAGTCGACTGAATATCCGAAGCGATCCCAGCTCACCACAGCTGAGGCTTGGAAATAATGGGTCTCCGCCCACATGGTAGAGTTGCTAGAAAAATCGAGGTTTTGGTAGATGGCTACTTTACCTCCTTGTACGTTGTCGTCGCCACTTGCGAACGGTGCGCCGGCCGCTGCGCGGTCACCACTGATTGCGACGTCTGTTCCCAAACGATCCTGTTCGTCACCGTAGAAAGTACCCTGGTGGTGCCAGCAGTAATTCTCAAAACGGTAAATGTGTGCAGCTCCTGCATCCAAATCGTTTTCTGAGTTTCTTGGCTCACCAATGATCATGTGATCGCCATCCACATCCACACTTCCAGCAAAGATTGAGATGCAACCACCCGTGGTGTGCGTGCTTTGAACAACACCGGCTTCAAGCCACATGTCGAGGAGCGTGTTGTACTCAAAGTACGTTACACAACCTTGGGCACCGTGGCCGTTCTCCATCTTAGAACCAACCACCAAGTGGTCGCCGTCCATCGCAAGAGAAATGCCGAAGAAGTCGGAGTCGGCGTTACCGAACGGGTTCATGTGATCCAATACGCCAGCAGACTGCCAGTCGAGGCCGTCATACTTGTAGAGGTAAACCGCACCGCTATTGGCATCAAACGTGTCGTCAGACTTGGCGCCCACAGCAATGTAGGTTCCGTTTGTTGCAACCGCGTGCTCTCCACCGAAATCGATGTCCGGCATATCGGCAGTAAGCAATGCTTCAAAAGCCCAAGTACCGTCGGCCGCCTGGCGAAGCACCTCAACATGGCCTTCAGCATCTGAGACCACTGCGACATCACCCGCAAGGGCAACAGCGTGTCCAAAGTAATTGGACGAGTCTTGCACGATACTGACGTGCTTATGGTGAACATTGAAATCCGCCTCTGAGCTAGAGGCCGGTTGAGCATATAGAATTCCGCTGGTGAGTACGGCGCAAAGAGCGCTCAGAATTCGGGTGTAAGTAATGCGAAGCATGACAAGATTTTTTGGCTCTTTGAAAATGGCAACATATTGGCGAACCTTGTCCCCGATTATCAAGGACTGAGCTACAAGTTTGTAGAAGTGTAATGCTTTCATATTCAAGTTGTTATTGCGTGCTTTTGGCGTATTCCCATCGAACCTAACTTGGGATTCGTCGAATTTGAGAATATTATACGGGGTCTTACAATCGAGAACGGTGTGCTTCGATGATATTTTCAATGATTTTGAAGCGGAGAGGAATCGAGAATTAATCATGGCGAAACGAGCAATTTCCGAACGATTCCGAACTGGTTTCCGCTGATGCGGATTTGGTACATCCCTGCGGCCAAATTGGCCACATCGATGGGGAGCTGATAAACGACCCCCGTCTCGGCCATGCCGTCATAGAGCTGATTGACATGCAAGCCGTTCATCGTGTAAAGGTCAACGTGCAGTCTTAGGGGCTCGGTCACCTCGAAAGAGAGCTGTGAAATGTCGGCCGTCGGATTGGGCTGAAGACCTGTGATGCGCAGCGGCGTCTTGATCGAACCGGAACCCGTCGAAATATTCGTCGGATTGTCGGTGTGAATCAGGCCACCCTGGCCCGCGAGACCCGCACCTTCTTCGGTAAGTCCAGTCTGCATTTCGACACTATAACTGAAGGGGGTTGTGTTTCCACAGTCGTCAGAAGCCAGATAATCATAGTCAACACTATACGGAAGACAACAGTCAAGATCGAGAAAAAGGTCGCCGCTGGAAGCCAGGGCGCCGAGGTCTTCGCCGTCGACCACAAGGTTGCCGTTCCAGAAGAACCATCCGCTGGCTCCGTACTGATCGTTCTTGTTGTTCGCCCCTTGGCCGACTTGGAAGCCATAGAACCCGTTGGCCGGCTGGTGGGAAAGCGCGAAGGATGATCCGGCGTAAAGTCCCGTTCCAGTGAGGGTGCCCTCGCCCAACATATAGTAGGTCCACTGCTCCCAGACGGACTGCTGTGGCAACACAGCCGGGCAATCCTTCTTGAAGCTGTGCGCTCCGGTAGGCTCAACCGCCGGGTCGCTCCATGCAGCCCAATCGTAAGCACCGTTGTAGTCCGCCTCGAAAATCATGCCGCCACCGGCACCATCGGTCAAGTGAAGCGAGACGTGCAAGCTGCTGTCACAACCGACTTGGAAGCTGCGCGGCAGATCGGTGTCGATCGTGAAAGCCAACGAGCTAACGCCGTTGAAGTTAAACAAGCTCATGGCAGCCGGGGCCATCTCGTCGCAAGTCAAAGAACCGGTCAGAGGT
>CALACF010000291.1 GCA_937890245.1 uncultured Flavobacteriales bacterium | reverse complement strand
GTCAGTCAACCCGTCAGTCAACCCGTCAGTCGACCCATCAGTCAACCAGGATACGGACACCCGCACCCTGGCCTGAACCGATGGAGCGCGCAGCACTGCCGTTCATTTTCAGGAAGTAAGCGCCCTTTGCAAGCCCACCGAGTTGCACGCCCAAGTTGGCGTCCACTGTCGAGCTGCGCACAAAGCGCCCCATGGCATCGAGCACCTGCAAAACCTGTCCAGCTTGGACGCCACTGAGCACCACGTAATCGCGTGCAGGAACCGGTCCGACGACTGAAAACGGTGCAGAATTGGCCTCGTAAATCGAGGAGACCGGGCCGCCAGTTTTGAAGCTCGCAAGCAGTGGAATGTCGGCGATTTCTACAATCGAAAGGACCGGCGTGCCCTCACCAGGGGCGTACCAAGCATAAATCGTTTGATTCTTGGGGATGGAAAATCCGAGCTCGGCAGCCGGAATGTTGATTGAATCGCTTCCCGTGATGACCGTCTTGACGCGCAGCACGTCGAAGGTGCCGCCCGGCAGAATCAAACTGCCCCAACCGTCGACTTCGACCACCCGGTTTTGAACATTTCCGTAGTAGAGCTGCGTGGGGATATCGAGCTCGAGCTGGCTGTCATCGTCAAGTGTGGCGCCGTATGTCAGCGGCAGGGGAAGGGTTTCGTCGGCATCGACATAGGCAACGGGCAAATCGATGAATTCAGTTGATATGCCAATTCCGACCGTCGTGTAAGCAGAGCTGGTGTAGTCCCAAATCACAGTCGCACCAGACACGGGGAGGTCCAGGCCATCAAATTCCGGCAGAACGAACGCGGTGAAATGGTCTGCGGAAGTAAAGGAAAACTGGATGGTGACCGAGGCGCTGCTCATGCCGAAGAACGCGGTCTCATCCACGACCGTTGCGCCCAAGTCGCTGAAGTCCCAAGTGCTGTTAGGTCCTGCACCTGTTGTGGCGTCCAAGGAAACTGGGCTGGTCGCCCGCTCGTAGGTCATGCCCGCTTGGGGCAGGTCGGCTGAGGTTAGTGTGATTTGAGCGTGCAGCGAGGGCTGCAATGTGCTGAAGGCGAGGAGGAGGAAGCTTGTGGCGAAGGCTTGGGCCCGGGCGAAGTTGAAAATGCGCATGCGGCGAATTTACTCATCGCGTTTGAATAAATCACGAAAGCGGTCTGCAACCACACGATGTGATATCCCGATTCCATGGCGTTGGCCTGCTTGAAAGAGGTCGGCGCCACTGGGCGCGCTGTACGCATCGATCACCCACCGTCCGTCATCCGTAAGCCGGTACTCGATTTCAACTGAGCCCAGGAAATTACCGGTTTGATTTGGGTTGTCAGTGACACTCTGGGTGCCGAGCACGCCGCGGGTTCCGAGGCTTCCCTTGATTCGAAGGCGATCGTCCAGCAGGCGCGTTGCCATGGCGACGGCGAGCTCGTCCTCTTCTCGGCCCGTCGTGTTTTCCTCGGATGGCGTGTACCGCAGGCCGATGTCAATTTCCTCGCTGAGCTGAGAAAGCATGCTTGAAATCTGGGACGAGAGCAATTCGGAGGCGTTGCCGATCAGAGCGTCTTGCGCGTTGAACTCGTTGATTTCCGGTGAGATGAATTGGCCTGCAACCATCAAAGCGAAGGCCTGGCGCGTGGTCTCGCCCTCCCGAGAAAGCACGGCCTCAGCCTCTGCTCGAACGGCGGCCGATGCGCGCGGAAAATGCAGTGAAAAGGAAAGGTCTGGCCTGTTCATTGGCCCCGCAACTTGCATCCGCACCTGCACGGGCATCCGACCGTGATCTGCCCCTGGTCCCAGTAGCGGCACCAAAGAGGCGTCGATCCGGTACTCCGTTTCCAAGCCCAATTCAGCGCTGTACGGATCGCCACTCCAGACCATCATTCCACCGGGTATCAGCTCGATATCCTTGTGTACGATGTCCCGAAATGAAAAACCGTAATTGCCCTCTTCGAGTTCGATGGCCCCGCGCATCGCAAATTCTTCTGTGCGGCTCATTTCTATGGCGAGATGTCCCGTGCAGCTGCCCGCCATAAAGTCGCCTTGGTTTGAATCAAAAATCACCTCCACTTCTGTGCCTTTCAGTGCCTCTACGTCCAAGGTTAGGTCCAGTTGAAAAGGTTTATCCGCTGGCTTTCTCGCCGTATTGCGATCGATAAAGTGGAAATGATCGGGGAGGGTGGGGTCACCAAACTCGTCCAACGGCATTGAAAAAACGGTCCCTTCATGGCTGGCTACTTCGCCCTCAATTTGAACGCCTGCCAAGGAACCGCTTACGTCCAGCATCCCTGTGGCCAAAACTGTCCCGTAAAAAAACGTGTTCACCCCCTGCGGCAAGTCCAGGCAGAGGAAGGGCTGTTCTTCGATATCGACGGAGACGTCATAGGTGAAATCGCGCCAATTTTCGTGGAAGACGCTGAGGTTCGCGCGGCCATGATTTCCCAGGGCATCTGTGATAAGCGCGTGGTCCAAAGCAATCATGTCCCCCGTCAAAATCAAGTCCCCCTCCACGCCGTAATGCGTCCCGGATTCTGTCACGGACAGCTCGAGTTGGTCTATTTGAAACGCTCCATCCGGTGCTGGATGTTCCAATGGATCGACGATCCGCACTTCTCCGCTCAATGTCCCGTCGAACTGCACGTCTGCTGGCGCGATCCAGGGTGTGATCGTTTTTAGAGGCCAATTCCACATCTGCACCGAGGCTACGCTGCTCGCAGGATCCTGCGCCTGTAAATCGCAGGTCAGCCTTAGCTGCTCCAGCGGGGCGCGAGCGCCCACGGCGGTTTCGTCAAATGAGGAAAGCGTCCCACGCAGGCGCTGATCAGCATCTAAAAAGGCAAGCACTTTTAGGCGGCCCAGCGAACCGCCATCATACGCAGCACCGTCCCAATTGAGATCCAAGTGCAGCGGAGATGATTCTTGCGTTGGCTTCAGCAATCCGTATGCTTCAACCTCTCCTGAAACTTCCCCACGCAGCTTGCCGATGATCCTTGCCGTTCGCCGCGCAAGTTCTTGGTTCTCGTGGCTGGCGATGCGCGTCAAAAGTGCTCCCCAAGCTTCAACAGGCAGGCCGCTCCATTGCGCACGTAGCACGTCGTCCATGGCCGCACCCAACCGCCCGGCCACGGAAAATGAGCCCAGGTTACCCGACAGTGAAAGTCCTTGGATTTCCAATGCCGCATTGCCTGGGTTTACGGGATCTTCCATGCTCCGAAAGCGCGCGGTGTCGTTTTTGTAAAGTGCCCAATTCTCCTGGTCAATACCCAGATCCAAGCGGCTGATGGTCAATGCGTGGCTCAACGACGAAGTGATGGGTTGATCCGATGGGCGCCACTCCAACTGGTGCTGCGCGCGAATATGTCCGCGCGTCAGTCCGTCCCAGCGAAGGTCAATCCCAGTCATCATTTTCTCGTCCGCGTTTCCAGCCTTGGCACTTTTTGGTAGCAATTGCAGGGTTAAATCCTCAGCGAAGGGCGTCCCGAAAAAGGCAGCGCTGTCAACTGAGGCCTGCAGCCTCACACTGTTCTGACCGGCTTCCCCGTCAATTCGCACGTTGTCTAAGGTCCATTCGTTCCATCCCAATCCAGGCAGCACCGCAGAAATCGATGTGCTGCCGTTGTGCACAGATGTTTCAAAACGAAGCCCTGGCCCCAGTTTCAAAGCAGGATGAATCAAGGCCGCCAAAGCCTCTGGAGCGTTAAGTTCTATGCGTGAGTTCTGTCTTTCGTCGATATGCATCAAGCCGATGTCTGAGATGGCTTCGAGTTTGGATTGGCCTTCTGTGAAATTTCCCTGGAGGTGCACAAATGCGATCTGGTGCTGCTCGCCAGTGGGCATGCTCAATCGCCCTTGACTCAGCACGGCTTCGACGTCGGAATTCGAGTTGATCTGGGCCCAGACAGAAGCGCTGCCCGAGATGCTGTGTGGGAGATGTAGCGCGGTGGCCTTGCCGAAAACATCGACCTCCCATTGGTTCTCAGCGAGCAGCGACAACGCAAGCCCGCCTCGGTGGTTTCCCACGGAGGTTTCGAGATCCCAGAAGGCCTCCCATTGCCCTTCGATTGCAACGGCCTGGCCCGTCCATCCTTCAATGCGCAGTCCATCAAGAATTTCCGCGGGTTGTCCGGCCTTCCAATCCAGGCCTTGGGCCTCCCACGAAATCGTATCGGGTAGCCAGCGCGCGGTGAGCTGGGGCTGACTGGTACGGCTGGGCTTTTTTGTTGACGAACTGCCGACTTCTATTTCGGCGGAAACCAGCGCAAGCCCATTTTCTGATCCGCGTTTAAATACCAAGGCGCCTTCGACCTGAGGACGCTGCCACTGTCTGGGCCTGTACCTGACAAAGCCCTCCAGAAGTTCTGGAGCGTACACCTTGCCGAGCTGCTCGATCAGCGGCCAGACGGCTGAAAACGAATTGATAT
>CALACF010000290.1 GCA_937890245.1 uncultured Flavobacteriales bacterium | reverse complement strand
CGTCGTTTTCTGCCGGGCGGTGAATGGTGGATCGGCCCGGGCAAAGGAGCGCGGCCACCAAGAGGCGCTGCATGTGGCTTTTCGAGCCGGGCGCCTCGATGCGGCCTGAGAGCGTTGAGGGGCGGACGGTGATGTTCATTCCGCAGGGCTGGCCTTGCGAGCGTCTGCTTTTTGAGCGTCTGCCTTGCGCACCTCGTAGAGCGAGGCGATGCCGCCGGTCAGGCGGTGGATGCGGCAGCTGTCAAACCCTACGCCGGACATGATCGCATGCATTGCTTGGCCCTCGGGGAAGGCGGCGACTGATTCGGGTAGGTAGGTGTAGGCGGCGGCATCCTTGCTGACCCAACGCCCAATGGTTGGCATGATGAAGCGGAAATACAGGTGGAAGACCTGCTTGATGGGGAAGGCGGTGGGCTTTGAGAATTCGAGGATGAGCCCGAGGCCGCCGGGGGTGAGGACACGGTGCATTTCACCGAGTCCGGCCCGCAAGTCTTGGAAGTTGCGGATGCCGAAGGCCACAGTGATTGCGTCAAACGAGGCGGACTCGAAGGGCATGTGCTCGGCGTCGCCTTGCTGCATTTGAACGCGGTTGGAGAGGCCGAGTTTGGTCATTTTCACGCGCCCCACTTCGAGCATGCCCTCGGACAGGTCGTAGCCTACGATTTGGGCGGCGGGAAGGCGCTTGGCTGCGCTTACGGCAAAGTCGCCCGTTCCGGTGGCCACGTCGAGCACGCGTTGGGGGGCGTTTGAATTTTTCTGGGCGAAATGCCTGGCGAGGGTCATCACAGCTTTGCGCCGCCACAAATGGTCGATGCCCAGCGAAAAGAGGTGGTTGAGAAAATCGTAACGCGGGGCGATGTTGTCAAACATCCGCGCCACCTGCGTTTTCTTCTCCTCGGTGTCGTTGTAAGGGGTTACGGGCTGGGCCATATCGATGCGGGTTAGCCGACCATCGTGTGGCCAGCGGGGTATTTGTAGTTGCGACTTTTCGTGCCACTGCTGACGGAAAAAACGACAGTGAGCGTTCCGACACGTCCGACGAGCATGCTGATAATGAGGATGCTGCGGCCGATTGGAGTCAGGTCAGCCGTGATCCCTGTGCTCAATCCGACCGTGCCCATGGCGCTGACTTCTTCAAAGACGAGGTCGAGAATGCCAATCTCCCCGCTGGCCAGCATCGCTGACTCCGAGAGGCTCAAGAGGAAGATACCCAGGAGGTTGCCCACTACGAAAAACATGAGCACGCTGTGTGCGCGCGAGCGAAGCAACGGGCTGATCGTGCGCTTGAAGAGTTGCACGTGCCGGCGGCCCCGCACCGTGGCGGTGAGGTCCGCTCCGACAATGGCCAAGGTTGACGTTTTAATGCCGCCTCCAGTTGAACTTGAACTTGAGCCAATGAACATCAATACGATGATAATCAGCAGCATTGGAATTCCGATAGATCCGATGTCTACCGTGTTAAATCCGCTGGTTCGCGTCACACTTTGGAATACAGAAGTGGTGATCTTTCCAAACGTGGACATCCCTTGGAGCGTGCCGTGAAACTCCAGGAAGAAGTAGCTGATGCTGCCGAAAGCCACGAGGATCAGCGAGAAGTACAACGCGATCTTGGTAGCCAGGCCGATCTGCTTCCACGGTTTGCGCATCCTCTCTCGCAGGTTTTCAGCTCCAAATAGATCGAACATCGCGACCATGCCCAACGCGCCCAAGAAGACCATCCCTGTGACAACCCAGTGGATCATCCATGCGCTGGCTACCTCAGGCGAGGCGAGGCCTTGGGAGAACAGGGAGATTCCCGCGTTGTTGAAGGCCGAAACGCTGAGGAACACGCTGTTGAACAGGCGGTCTCCATTGGTCGCAAACAGCCCGTCGGGCCAGAACAAGTACATCGCGGCAGAGCCCGCGATTTCGATCGCAACGCTCCAGACCACCACGCGCTTGAGCATACCGCCGCTGGACAGCACCGAACCTTTGTTGACGAAGTCTTCAATGAGATCGTGCTGCTTGACGCCCACGCCAAACCGAGCGGCCAAGGCCAGGAAGCTGCCGAATGCGATGATGTTCAAGCCGCCGAGCTTCATTAACAGCAGGAGTACAACATGGCCTTTGTGTGTGAAAAATCCGGGCGTGTCCTCGACCATCAGGCCCGTGACACAGGTGGCGCTGGTTGAGGTGAACAGGGCGTCGAGCCAGTGGAAATGCCCGCCGGTGGTCATCTCTGGCATCATGAGCAGGCCAGCACCCGCACCGATGATCAGTAGAAATGAGCTGATGAAAATCGTTGCGGGATGAAATTTGATGCGCGGCAGGATTCCCCTGCGATCGCGCAGTTCGATGAGCACAGCAACAAAAAAGTAGGCCTGAATGAACCACGTGCTCCAGTCCCTCACGCCCTGAATGCCAATCGGGTTGATCAGCCGGCCGGTCAGCGAGCTGCCCGTCAACAGGTCGAAACAGCCCTCGAGCAGCAACGAGGCCATCAGGACGCCCTCGAATGCATGGCTCTTCAGAAATTCCAGCGGGTGGAAGTCATAGAAGAAGCGGACCAAATAATGGCCGATGTAAAAGCCAAACGTGCACTTGATGAAGAGCAGGATGGCCCCTGAGGTGCTCGACTCCAGTGGCATACCGTAGTAGCAAGTCAGCGCCGCTATTGCCGTCAGCGAAACGAGGATGCGCACCGTGCGCAAAATGCCCAGCACGCGGTCGCGGCTGCCGTAGAGCAGCAGGTTCACCCGTTCGCGTAGCTGGCTGAAGGTCATGCGTTTTGGCGGTCGATTTCAGTGAGCAGTGCCTCGGGATCGATGGGGACGACCCCCGGTTTTTCGCAGACCAGGCCGCCGGCGAGGTTGGCTGTGGCTGCGACATCGGTCAGTGAAATTTGCTGGGCGAGCAAGACCGTGGCCACAGCGATGACCGTGTCGCCCGCGCCTGAGACGTCGACGATTTCACGGGCGTGGGCAGGGTGGTGGCCGGAGCCTGTGCCAGAGCAGAAGCGCACGCCGTTTTCACTTAGGGTGAGCAGGGTAGCCGCTGGGGCGAGGCGTGCGGAGAGGGCTTCGAGGGCCGCATCGATTTCTTCGGGGCGGTCGCCGCGGGCGCGCAGGCCGAGGCCTTCGTTGAGCTCGAGTAGGTTGGGCTTGAAGAGATCGACGCCCTTGAAATCGTTGAAATGGCGGAGTTTAGGGTCGACCGTTACGGGGATGCCGAATGAGCGGGCGGCGGCGATGCTGCCGCGGATGACTTCGGACGAGAGCACGCCCTTGTCGTAGTCCTCGAGAATGATGGCGTCGAAGCGCTCGGCGGCGAGCAATGCGTTGATGCGCTTGAGAAGCGCGGCGCTTTGTTCGGTGTCGAGATCGTGGGTGGCCTCGCGGTCGACACGTAGCAGATGCTGGCCGCCGCTCATCACGCGGGTCTTCGAGGTGGTCGGCCGGTCTTTCAGGGTGACCAGGCCAGCTGCGCTGATGCCGGCGCCTTCGAGCAAGCCTTTGAGAATGTTGGCCTCGTCGTCCTGGCCCATGGCACCAACAAGCGTGCAGCGGGCGCCCAAGGCTACGAGGTTCAAAGCGACGTTGGCCGCGCCGCCTGGGCGCTGCTCGCGTTTTTCAGTGCGCAAGATGGGCACGGGCGCCTCTGGTGAGATACGTTCTACCTTTCCCAGCAAGTATGCGTCGACCATCACGTCGCCCACCACGAGGATGTTCAGCTGGTTGGCGCCGCGCAGGGCTGTTTTCACTTGCTCGTTCATGGCTTGAGTCGAGCGACCGAGGCGGCGATGCGCTCGATGGCCTCGCGCAACACGTCCTCACTGGCTGCATATGAAAGACGCAAGCAGGCTGGGCTGCCGAAAGCGTCACCGCCCACGGTAGCAATGCCCGCATCTTCGAGTAAGTACATGGCCAGGTCTTGGCCCGAATTGATGGTGCCACCGGCGTGGGTCGAGCCGAAGAGCTCGCTCACGTCAGGGAACAAGTAGAAGGCGCCCGTGGGCCTGTTCACACGGAAGCCTGGCACGGCACCCAGCAGGTCGATCACCATTTCGCGCCGCTTTCCGAACTCCAAGCGCATGCCCTCGGCGATGGGACCGCCGTGTTCGACGGCGGCTTGGGCGGCCTTCTGGCTGATGCCGCAAGTGCCGCTTGTGAATTGGCCTTGAAGCTTGGTGCAAGCTTCTGCAATCCACTGGGGTGCTGCGATATAGCCGATGCGCCAGCCTGTCATGGCAAAGCCTTTGGAAACGCCGTTCACGGTGATGGTGCGGTCCTTCATCCCGGCAATGCCCGCGAAACTCACGTGCGGCTCGCCGAATTGGATGTACTCGTAGATTTCGTCGGAGATAACCAGCGCGCGGTCGTGCTCGGCGATAACCGCGGCCAAGGCCTCGAATTCGCCCCTTGAGTACACCGAACCTGACGGGTTGCAAGGGGAGTTCAAAAAGACCAATCGGGTCTTGGGCGTCAAGGCTGCGCGAAGCTGGTCCGCCGTCATCTTGAAATCCGAGTCGATTCCCGTTTTTATGTCTACCAGCGTGGCGCCTGAGAGCCGCACCATATCAGCGTAGCTGACCCAATATGGGCTTGCCACCACGACTTCGTCCCCGTCTCCAACCAGGGCCAGCACGGTGTTCATTAAGCTTTGCTTGGCGCCCGTGGACACCACGATTTGCTCAGGTGTGTAGGCCAAACCATTGTCGCGTTCGAACTTTTGGCAAATCGCTTCGCGCACCTCTAAGTAGCCCGGAACGGGCATGTAATGCGTGTAGTTATTTTTGATGGCGTCGTAGGCTGCAGCCTTGATCACATCGGGGGTGTCGAAGTCGGGCTCTCCCAAGGAGAGCGAGATGATGTCGCGCCCTGCGGTTTTAAGTTCGCGGGCCTTGCGGCTCATGGCGATGGTGGCCGACTCGGAGAGGCGGCTCAGCAAACGGGAAGTATTCGTATCCATTTCTTGGCGGCAAAGTTAGCGCGATTCACTTCGCGTTCCCACCCATTTTGATGCC
>CALACF010000289.1 GCA_937890245.1 uncultured Flavobacteriales bacterium | reverse complement strand
CCGATGCAGATCTAGCCGAGGCCGTCGCGGGTGCCGCCCGTGCCGCCTTCGCCAACCAAGGCCAGATTTGTCTCTGCGGCTCTCGCATCTTGGTGGCCGACGAAATCTATGAGCAGTTCCGCGATCGGCTCGTCGCCAAAGTGGCTGCCATGAAAATCGGCGACCCCCTCGACGACCGAACACGTATGGGCGCTGTCGTATCTGAAGGGCACCGAGACAAAATTCTGGCGGCCATAGCGGTCGCCCGAGAAGAAGGCGGCACCGTGCTTTGTGGCGGGCAGGCCCACGTACCGACCGAAGATCGGATCGCCGGCGGATTCTTTGTGCAGCCCACATTGATCGAGGGGCTGGGGCGTTCTTGCGCCGCGAACCAAGAGGAGATCTTCGGGCCGGTAGCCACGTTACAGCGCTTCTCTTCCGAGGCCGACGCCATCGCTTCGGTAAACGACAGCATGTATGGCCTCGCGGCATCGGTGTGGACGGCCGACTTGAAGCGCGCACACCGTGTAGCCGCTGCCCTCGATACGGGGATGGTCTGGCTGAATTGCTGGCTCGTCCGCGATTTACGCACGCCCTTTGGCGGCACGAAAAGCAGCGGCGTGGGCCGAGAAGGCGGCTTTGAATCCATGCACTTCTTCACTGAACAGCAAAACGTTTGCATCGGAATCTGAAGACGCTTTTGCGGCATCGCTCTTGCTGTAGTTTTGACGCATGACGCCTTCTACTTCCCGCACCTTTTTCAGTTCTCACAGCGCGCGCACCTTGGTGGTGGGCGTGGCTTCATTGGCCATCATTCTCAGCGGCTGTGTTACGGCCCGCCAGTACGACGAGCTGCGGTCCAATCAAACGGGCTTGTTGGTCGAGAATGAGGATTTGGCCAAGCGCAACCAAGCCCTGGATCTCAAAGACGAGGAGCAGTCCTCGCAAATCGACCAGCTCGAGCGCCGGATGGGGAATTTGGTAATGGACACCACGTCGATGGGCACCTCGCTTCGCCGCTTGCGCAGTCAATACGATAAGTTGAACGAGCTCAACGAACTGCTGACCCAGCGCAGCGACCGACTTCGATCGGAGGTTTCAGAGGAAAATCGCACCCTGCTCACGGAGCTACAAGACATGCGGATCGCCCTGCAATTGCAAGAGGACAGCCTGTTTCAACTCGAACGGGATTTGCGCTCGCGCGAGGCGCGGGTCAATGAGTTGCAGTCCTTGGTTGATGCCCAAAGTCAAGCGAGTCGATTGCTCAAGGAACGCCTGGCAAGTGCGCTATTTGCCTTTCGCGACAAGGGCCTCAAGGTGGAGGAGCGCGATGGAAAGGTCTACGTCAGCTTGGCCGCAAAATTGCTCTTCTCGTCGGGATCAACGACGGTGGACCCCGAAGGCGTGAAGGCCTTGACCGATTTGGCACAAGCCATCGAATCTGAAACTGAGTTTGAGGTGGTCGTCGAGGGCCACACAGATGACGTCGCCTTCACCTCGGCCGTCTCACCCAAAAACAATTGGGAGCTCAGCGTGTTGCGTGCAACAGCGGTCGTAGAGATTCTCACGGCAAACAGCAGCATCGCCCCCACCCTGTTGAGTGCGTCGGGCCGCAGTGAATTTCACCCGGTCAATCCGGAAGACCGCGATAGCAATCGGCGCATTGAGGTCATCCTCGCGCCCAAGCTCGACCAGCTCTTCGATTTGCTCGAAGACTGAACGTTCTGGCTCTTCTTGGACCGGCCTCTTACTCGCCGGTTTTACTCGCCGGTTTTACTCGCCGGTTTTACTCG
>CALACF010000288.1 GCA_937890245.1 uncultured Flavobacteriales bacterium | reverse complement strand
GAGCTCATCCCAGAAAATCCAACAGTTCCAAAGAGTTGCTCGTGGTACAGGCTGCCGTCGGGCTGTCTGAATTGCACATGGCGTTTGTCGGGCACGTTGCCCCGGCGCAGGTAAAATGGCATGGGGCAAATATAGCCGCCGCTGCTCCGTATTCTGCCGACTTGACTCAAACGCCGCGGCAGTCCGTATTCATGCCAGCAACCGCGACATCACAGCGGGCTTCCTGCGCGTTGCAACAGGGATGCGGACCCCGTCTTCCAACACGACAATCCCCGAACCGATCTTCCGCATTTCGCGCACATAATCTAGATTCACCAAGTGTTTCTGGTGCGTCCGCAGAAATCCTGAACCAGCAAGTTGACGCTCAAACGATATCAAGCTGCGCGTCGCCAACACCTCCTCCTTCCGGCGCGTGTGCAAAATCGTATAGGATCCCTCAGACGCCAACCGGACAATATCGCAAACCGGAATCAGCCGAATTCGATCCACCCCGTTGATGGCAACTCTTGTAATATTTCCCAGCTCGGATTTCTGTGCGTTCACACGTCCAAGACGCACCCGCCACGCGTGCTATTGTCCTTTAGGCCAATTCTTAACGGTCCTTCACAGTGCGGCCGCACTAATTGCCGCCGACCCACCACGGCATCTCGCCCTGCTCGTTTGGCTTGAACCGCAGCGCCACTTTTGAACCCGCCCTTAACGTAGCATCAGCCGTCGTTCCGTTCCGTTTCTCAAGTACGCTGAGCTTGACGCCGTGCCGCTGACTGACCGACCGCAGGGTTTCACCAGTTTCTGAGACATGCCAATTCTTCACGCCCCTCCGTCGCTTTGGCTGCACATAAATTCGCTGGCCCACCTGGAGATTGGCATCCTTCGACAAGTCGTTGTACTTGCGAAGTTGCCAGGCCATGATGTCCAATTCGCGCGCCAGGACTTTGAAGCTGTCGCCGCCACCGGCCCGCACCCAAACCACGTTGTTATCGCTCAAACCCCAATCGCGCGTCCCCAGCACCAGGCCAGCTGCTGCAACGCTTTCCACAACTGCGTTGCGCGCTTCGGTCTTGCTGTCGGTAGCGGTCATTGCGCCGCCCTTGGCGTCGCTCTTTTTAGACGTGTCTGCGGCGCCGTCCACAGCCAAATCCGATGCTGGCACGCCCCCCTTCTTCAGCCAGGCCACGCCCTCCTTGTCAAAATTGTCGAGGTCGTGGCTCTCAATCAGTTCGATCAGCAGCCTGGCGTACGCCGGATTGGTTGCGTATCCACATTTCTTGAGCCCGCGTGCCCAGCCTTTGTAATCCGTGATCTTCAGCTCGAAAAGCATGGCGTACCTCGAGCGCTTCAAGAACAGGCTGTGGTCGTTGTACGACGCGCCCACGTGCTCGTACACCCGGAAACACTCGCCCTTTTTGTCGTCGTCGTGGTAGGTCCGAGCCCCTTGCCAGCTCGCGTGGCATTTGATGCCGAAGTGGTTGTTGCTTTTGCGTGCCAATTCGCTGTTGCCCGATCCGCTCTCGAGTAGTCCTTGTGCCAATGTGATGCTGGCCGGAATCCGGTGGATCGCCATCTGGCGCACCGCTTCTTCGTGCCACTGCTCGATGTAGCTGGCCTGTGCGCTAGAAGCGGCCTGTGCACTCGAAATCGGATCGATATCAGACGCAATCAATTGGCCTACAGACAACAGGGCTAAAAAGCCCAACAGAATTTTAATGCGATTCCCCATGACGTACGAAGCTAACGTGGGCTGTGGCGCCAGCGTGTGCGAGGGCTTGAGGATGTAAACACGTGGCTGTGAACTAGCCGCAATGGCGTGGGCTCAGTGTTTTCGGTCGATGGTAAAATCGATGAGGGCGACCAAGGCATCTCGTGCGTCGGATGCGGGGAAGTTTTCGAGTCGCTCGACGGCTTGGTTCCGGTAGCGTATCATTTCGCGCTCGGCGTAGGCAATACCGGGGCCTTCTGTCACCACGAGCATAACCTCTTCGACGTGTCGGGCAGATTTGTGGCGGTACTTGATTGTGCGTATGAGGCGTCGGCGTTCGCTTCCGTCCATTTGCTGCAGGGCGTGGATGAGTGGGAGGGTCATCTTGCGCTCGCGGATGTCACCGCCACGCGGCTTGCCCGTGATGGCGCTGGGCGCATAATCCAGCAGGTCGTCCTTGATTTGGAAGGCGATGCCCACGTCTTCACCCAGGGCGCGCATGGATTCAACGTCCAGCGGGTCAGCGCCGGCCGATGCGGCACCCGCCGCGCAACACGCCGCGATGAGCG
>CALACF010000287.1 GCA_937890245.1 uncultured Flavobacteriales bacterium | reverse complement strand
AGTGCCCAGAGCGGGACTCGAACCCGCACGCCCTAAAGGACACATGGCCCTCAACCATGCCTGTCTACCAGTTTCAGCACCTGGGCTGTGTGACCCCCGAGGGACTCGAACCCTCGACCCTCTCATTAAAAGTGAGATGCTCTAACCAGCTGAGCTAGGGGGTCTTCGTCTATACTTGGTCATCGTTCTGACCTCGTAAACGGGGGGCAAAGGTATGTGGATTCTCAATACACACAACCCTGAATTTCCGTCTGCCTATTTTGCGAAGGGTACACGCTTGAATTCAGCCGCCGGGTCGAACAGCTTTCGCATCGTGAAGAGTGTCCGCTTGCGCGTGGTTCCTAGTGTTTCCGCAATGCGGATCATCTTCGGATTGAAGTCGCCGATCCACGTCAAAGTTGTATTAACGTAGCGTTTTTTTTCTCGAAGTCGATCTGAAGCGCCGCTGATCAGCAGCGAATCAATCCCCTTTCCGTGAAATTCTCGGTCGATTCCGAAGACCAATCCGACCAGCTCATTCGAAGTCTTCTTGAGCTTGTGCCATAGAAAGACCAACTTGTTCCAGGCATTCAGGTTTCCATGTACGTGCTTGAAGATCAAGTTGAGCTCGGGGATGTTGACGAAGAACCCAACCGGCCGCCCGCTGGGCTTGTGTCGAATGAAGAAAATGATGTCGGGGTCCATCACAGGTTTGAGCGACTTGACCGTGTTCTGGGCTTGGCGTAGCGGCATCTTCTTAAAACCGTGATGACCACCCCAAGCGTTGTTGTACACCGTGCAGAAATCTTCTGCGAGCTGCTCCATTGTCATTTCGCGCGCCGTGTACAATTCGTAATCTTCTCGATCCGGCATCTGCGCCAGCTTGCGAACAACCACCTCTTGAACCGGCTCCTGAGCCGAACGCCCGAATACATACTGCTCGTAATAAACCTTGTACCCACGCGCGTCGAACCACTCCTTGTAGTAGGCGGGGTTGTAGTTCATGCCGTAACTGGACAAGTCCGTGAAGTTGTCCACCAACAAGCCCCAAAACTTATCCTTCTCTCCCAGGTTAATCGGCCCATCTACCGCCTCCATTCCCTCGTCTTTAAGCCAATTTTCAGCCGTGTCAAACAACATTTCCGCCACCCGGTCATCCTGCGTTGCGTCAAAGAACCCGATCCCCCCGGTCGGCTGGTCCATCCCTGAGGAATACTTCGGGTTCACAAAAGCTGCGATCCGCCCCAATGGAACGCCCTCCATGTCGAGCACAACCCAACGCTTGGCGGTCGCACCCTTCTTGAACAGCCGGTTCTTCTCCTGATCGAACACCTTGTCCACGTCTTGTTTGAGATGCGGAATCCAATTGGCATCAGAAGCGTAAACGATGCTGGGGACGCGGTGGAATTGGCGCTGCGATAAAGCGTCGTGGACTTCGGCGATGTGCATGCCGCAAATGTCCTATTTTCGAACCGAAATTGGCAGTGATTTCGGCAGAAGGTTCAAAGGCGTGCAACCTCTAGGCCTGCAGAAGCATTCCAACCTTGAGTGAAACCAACGCAATGAATATGAATTTTTACGTCCGCTTCCTCCCATGGGCTTTCGCAACGGCGCTGTTGCTCGGCTTGTCATCCAAAGCTCATGCGCAATCGAACGCGGGTCTATTGTCTTTTGAGGACTTCGCGGCGGATCAAGGCTGGGTTTTCCAGGCCAATTTAACCAAGGCCGCAGGGCTCGATGATTTGGACGGCTGCCCGTCTGCCGTCGCTGGCGGAGAAGCATTTTCGGCATCGACGTTTTCGGAGCAGGACTTCGACCCGAGGGACTTTTCCATCCCTTTGTCAGTTGATGATGCCCAGCCTTCGAATTTTCGTGTGGGAGTTCAGGGTGTGATCCAGTTTCACAGTGCGCATCGCCTTGAAGTGCTGTACACCCGTTATTTGATGGGTCTTAAAGCCGAGAAGAAATGATCACCAAGATTTTTAAATCCTGCCTCCTGCTCGTTGGAGCCGTGGCTTTATTGGCATCAGTGGCAAACGCGCAGGAAGTCGGGATGACCAACGGTGATTACACCGGTTGCGATTTCTTCTTCGTAGATGCGGGCATGACCGCAGGCGATTACACGGCCAACTCGAATTTGACGATGACCTTCTGCCCAGAGGGACCGGACCCGGTCATCAATTTTTACTTCAACCTGTTCAACCTCGGGGAAGGGGACACCTTTTCGGTGTGGCTCGGGGACGAAGCGGTGGGACCACCATACGGCGTGTACAGCGGATCGGACTTGCAGGGCGCAGACGTTTACAGCCAGATGGACGGTGCGAACAACCCCGGCGGCTGCATTACATTTCAATTCGTTTCGGACGCCTCGGACAACGGCAACTGGACAGCAGAAGTCGCCTGTGAGTACCCTTGTGAGCGTCCATTTGCAATCGTCGAAACGGACGAGGAAGCGCCTTTGATGGTCTGTGTGGGTGAGGAGATCACCTTCCACGGAGGCAACAGCGAGGTGGCCGAAGGTGCAGAGATTTTGGTGTGGTACTGGGATTTTGACGATGGCGTTGAGGGCGATTTGACCCCTGAAGTGACGCACAGTTTTTCTGAACCGGGCGCTTACAAGGTCCAGCTCTTTTTGACGGACAACAATGAATGTGAGAACAACAACCTCACGGACCACTTGGTCTTGGTTAGTACGCCACCTGACTTCACAGCGACTACCCCAGATTTGACAATCTGTGGTGGCCAGACCTACTCGATTGACGGCGTGGCAGACCCCATCACTTACGACGATACGCCGGGCGTCAACTTCGGCGGCGCTTTGTTTATTCCCGATGACCAAACGCAGTGTTTTGAGAGCTCAATTTTTTTCGACGTCTTTGCGCCGGGCCAAACGGTCAGCGGCCCGTCGAACTTCATCGATGTCTTCATGAACTTTGAGCACAGCTTCATGGGCGATCTGACGATCACCATTCTTTGTCCAGATGGCTCATCGATGGGCCTGCACCAGCAGGGGGGGGGGTCAACGTTTTTGGGTGTACCTGTCGACAACGATGGAACGCCTGATGTTGAAGGCATCGGCTGGGACTACAGTTGGGAGCCGACCGCAAACAATGGCACATGGTCAGACAATGGAGCTGGCACCCTTCCTGCAGGCTCATATGAGGCTGATCAGAGCTGGGATCTGTTGACGGGATGCCCGATGAATGGCAACTGGACCATTGAGGTTTGTGACAGCTGGGCGTCTGACAACGGTTTCATTTTTGACTGGGCCGTGAATTTCCAGCCCGACCTGTACCCGGAGCCCATCATCTTCACGCCGGTCATCGGCTCGGGATGCGACAGTACCTACTGGACGGGGCCGTTTATCACCAATGACGGGTCGAGCGACGACTGCAACGGCATTGAAATCACACCGACCGATTTCGGAACAGCGACCTACATCTTCACCGCGGTCAACAACTTTGGCTGTTCCTTCACTGATTCTATGGAAGTAACGGTTGTTCCGGGGCCTTCGGTTGACGTCGAGTGGCCGGTGGCCTGGTGCGGATCACCGCTGGATATGACCGCTTCGGTGGTTGCGCCTGAGCCCGGCTTCGGTTATAATTGGACTTGGACGGCCAATGGGGATGCAGATTTCAATGTGGGATCGACAAACGGCGCAAACACAGATGCCACAATCGACAACCTGTCTGGCCCGGTTTGGGTGACGGCCACCGTCGACATGACGGGCGGCGAACTCGACGCGTGCTTGGCCACGGATTCTGCGGAAGTTCAATTGCTAACACCGCCTTTGTCCGGTGCGACCTTGGAGTGGGATTTGTGCGTCGGTTCTGAATTGGCCTTGTATGCACCGGGACAATCCCCATCCTGGACCTACACGTATGCTTGGACCTGGACGCACGAAAACAACCTGGGCGTGAACGTGACAGAGGACGTCGGGAACTTTAACGCCATCGGTGTGACAGAGGAAGGGGAGTATGCTGTGATGGTATCCATGACAGCGCCTTGTGTTTGGGAGGCAGAGACTGTGTACATGGTCGAGCTGGAAGAGTGTGTGATCTTGATCCCGAACATCTTCACGCCGAACAATTTGGGCGATGGAAATGACAATTTCGTCATCCAGGGTGTTGATGCCTATCCCGGATCCACCCTGCAGGTATTCAACCGTTGGGGTGGGATTGTCTATGAGAGCACGAGTTATACCAATGGCTGGCGGCCCACCGAAGAAGAGGCTGCTGACGGGACCTACTATTACGTTTTGGGCGTGAACCGCAACAACGGTTCGGCTGAGCGTGAGATGTACACGGGCTACGTCGAGATCATACGGAATCGCCGTTGAACGGGGGTTCTGGCGCTTGATGATCGGACTTGAATACGTTTCGCGATAGCATCGAGGCAATGTCTGCTGTGACGGCAGCCTTGGTTGACGAGCACCGTGATGAGGAGGCTCGTTTTGCGGCTGTATTGACGGAGAAATCTGTCTCAATTCGAAAAGCGGATGGACTGACGTGGTCTCCGGTCCGGGTGCTTGAAATGGGGTTTACCACGAGCGGCAGGCCGGTGCTCGAACTCGCAGGAGAATCGGGCCAACCCGATTTATTTCGCGCCGGTTCGGCGGTCTTACTTAGCTCGGCTGACGACCGCGGCGAGCCGGTTTCCTTTCGTGGCATCGTAAAACGCGGGCGTGCGATGCTCGCTGAAGTGGTACTCGACGGCGAAGATTTGCCGGCTGCAGCTGAACACCGCCGCTGGACGTTGGATTCGCGTTTTGACGAGCGCAGCTTTATAGAGATGGCGCGGGCTTTGTCAGCAGTTCTGAACGCTGGGCGCGATGGGAAGTCATCGCATTTGGCGGTTTTGCGCGAGGCTTTGCTGGGCTTTGAGCCGCAGTTGTTGTTGGAGGACGCCGGTGCTGTGGGGGTAGCTGTTCTTGGCGAAGTTGCTTCGGCGTTGAACGAATCGCAGTTCAATGCGGTGCGCTTGGCCCTTGCCGCTCCATTGTTTGCCGTGCTGCACGGCCCGCCAGGAACGGGGAAAACCACAACAATCGTCGAGCTGGTGCGCTGCCTCGTGGCGCGCGGCGAGCAGGTCATGTGCGCAGCACCGAGCAACGCGGCCACCGACTTGCTGGTTTCACGCTTGTCTCAGGCGGGCATCGATGCAGTGCGCATCGGCCATCCTTTGCGCGTGGACCCTGATGTGATGGGCGCCACGCTCGAACAGCGGGTTTCGGCGGATCCCGAATTCAAGCAAGTTCGGGCATTGCGCAAGCGCGCGGACAAGGCGATGAAGGCGCAAGAATGGAAAGAGGGCCGGGAGCTTCGAAAGGAGGCGCGCAGCTTGGCATCCTCTCTCGCCGACCGCATCCTCGACCGGGCTGGAGCGATTTGCTGCACCTTGGTAGGCTCTTCCGATCGCGCTTTGGCCGGCCGGCGTTTTTCGTCAGTCATAATCGATGAAGCGGGCCAGGCCTTGGAGCCCGCCACATGGATTCCGATTCTTAAGGCGGAGCGTGTGGTGCTTGCGGGCGACCCGTGCCAGCTCCCGCCAACAGTAAAATCCCGGGCCGCTCAACGCGCTGGGCTGGGGGTGAGTTTACTTGAAAAATTACTGGAGCCTTCGCACTGCAACGCGTCGGTCGTTCAGCTTCTCGATATGCAGTACCGCATGCATGCCGACATCATGGCCTTCCCGAACGTGCAGTTCTACGATGCTGCGCTTCAGGCGGATCCCGTCGTTGCAGCGCGCGGTCTGGACGGTCTACAGCCGCTGATGTTTATCGACACTGCCGGGAAAGGGTGGGAGGAGAAGCGCGATCGCGCAGCCAGCACGTCCAATCCCGAGGAAGCAGAATTTGCTGCGGCGCGCGTTCGCGAATTGCTTGCGGCACACCCGCAGGCATCCGTCGGTTTGATCGCACCTTACCGCGGCCAAGTCTCGCTTTTACAGGATTTGCTCAGCGCTGAATTGAGGGCAGCAGCGGGACGCTTATCAGTCCAAACTGTCGACGGTTTCCAAGGCCAAGAGCGCGACATCATGGTCTTGTCACTCACCCGATCCAACAACAGGGGCGAGGTGGGCTTTCTATCTGAGCATCGCCGAATGAATGTCGCCATGACGCGCGCCCGCATGCATTTGCTGCTGATCGGTGATTCTGCCACCTTGGGAAGCGATGCGTTTTACGCAGAGTTTCAGCGCCACGCCGAGGCGACCGGCGCCTACCACAGCGCCTGGGCGTGGGGCTGAGCAGGGATTCTCTACGCTGGATCCATTTCCGCGTGAACGCCCGATTTGTGGACGCCTAGAAATGATGCGTAAGCGTGCCGCTGTGGCGCGTTTTGGGGACTTAGCCCGGCGTTGGGGGGCTTAGGCGACTTCGCCCGTCTCGTTGTTGACGCCAGCGGGTGCCAGCCCCGGATGGCCCTCTGCGTTGACGCCGTAGCCATCACTTGCGATAACATTCACGCCGCCCTCCTCGCTCAGGGGGTAGACTTCCGATATTTTAGTGAAGTTGATGGCGGGGATAACGTAGCCCGTACCTGCGGATTTCATAAACTCACCGGTCTTGTCGAAAGCATCGCGCAAGTCATCCGCGTTGAAGAGGAAGAACTGGTTGTGTTCTTTCTCTTTCTCTGTTTTTTCGTCAAACGATGTCAGGGCTACTTTGATTCGGAACCAGCGATCGCCTTCGTCAAATCGGACGACCTCAGTGAAATTGGACTTCGTAATCTGCATCACGTCGAAGGTGCCAGCACAATATTCGGTGACGATGCCCACGAGCCGGGCCTCGGCTTCGGTGTAAGTGTATGCATCGAGCAAGAACTGCTCAGTCGTCTTGTCCTCGGTGCCGTCGACTCCGTTTTTGCTGTACTTGACGACGCAAGTGAACCAATGCTTATTCATGATGTAGAGATTTTTTGCAAGTTTGAAATCTGTTAATTCCGTTGAATCTGTTGCTTCGATGCTTCGATGGCGTCGACAATGCGACCGGCAACGCGGAGCGCTTCGAGTCCATCTTCGAGTGGGACTTTGCAGGGGGTGTCGCCGACAATGGCGCTGTGGAATTGTGCCAATTCTTCGCCGATGGCGTTGTTTGGCGCAACCTCTGGGCTGTCGATGTGCAATCGCTTGGACGGACCGTCTGGCACGTCGAGGTAGAAGCCGAAGGGGTCGCGCTCAGGTGCTTGGGCGTCGCCCTCCGCTGGGACGTCCTCAATTTTGACGACCTGGGTGGTTTTGTTCAGGAGGTCGACTGAGACGTAGGCGCCCGACTGGAACAGTCGAACCTTGCGCATGGGGTTGAGGCTGACCCGCGAAGCGGTGAGGTTGGCCACGGCGCCGCACGCGAATTCGAGGCGGGCGTTGGCAATGTCAGTGGTGTTGCTGACGATCTGTACGCCATGAGCGGCGATGCGGACCACGGGCGAGCCAATGGTGTGGAGGGCCAAATCGATGTCGTGGATCATCAGGTCCAGTACGACTGGCACGTCGAGTCCGCGCGGGTTGAACGTGGCGAGCCGGTGGGCCTCTATGAAGCGGGGTGAGTCCAGATGAGCAGCGGCAGCTTGGAATGCCGGGTTGAAGCGCTCGACATGCCCCACTTGGACTACCGCCCCCGATTTCTTCTGCGCGGCAAGCAAGGCCTCGCCCTCCTCTAGGGTGGAGGTGACCGGCTTTTCGATGAAACAGTGAAGTCCGAGTTTGAGGGCCTGAGAAGCCAATGCTGCGTGGGCCGATGTGGGCGCTACGATGTCGACGGCCTCGACGGCGCCGAGCAGCTCCGCCTCGCTTTCAAAGAAAGGCGGCAGCTGCTCGGCGCCGATCCCCTTCTCTGCAGCCCAACGCGCCAGTCCGGCCGCAGCATCTGGATTCGGGTCGTGGTAGCCAACCAGGTGGAATTGGGATGGCAAGTCGAGCAAACACTTGAGGTGGATCTTCCCCAAATGGCCCACGCCGAAAAGGCCAACTCGAAGGGGGGGGGCTGTGCTCATGCAGCAAAAATACCGCGCCAAATTTCCATCGAGCGATTGTTCATAGAGACGTTGTTCACAC
>CALACF010000286.1 GCA_937890245.1 uncultured Flavobacteriales bacterium | reverse complement strand
ATCATATGAGCAGCGAAACGGTCTTCGGGATCGTCGGCGGCCGTTTTGAAGTGGAGGGCGACACCTTGCTCAACGACCGCAGTGGTGCATTCCGCGACAACTACCGGCAGGACAACAACACCAATCCCCAGCTGACTTTCAGCGACGAGATTTACAACTTGTTTGCGCTCAACGCCGCCGACGATCGCAGCGGGTGGATGTCTTCGAACGGCATCACGCACAAGGTGACCCGCTTCGACGAAAAGCAGTACTTCAATGTGCCCATCGTCCATTTAACCGGCCTGCATCTGATCCGGGCGATGGCCAGGGCACAGCAAGGCGACACATCGGGCGCGACCGACGACATCCACCAGATCCGCGACCGGGCCTTCGGCGAAGACCTCAACGACGTACCGGACGGCTCCAGCGCTGAACAACTGCTCGGCATTGCCCAAGAGGAATACCGAAAAGAAAACCTTTGCGAAGGCTGGGAGCTTGACCAAATCAAATTGCGCGGTGTTATGGGCGCGCCTGAAACCATCCGCGATGCACCTTGGGATTGTCCGGGGACGCTCCTCCAATTTCCCAACAGCTCGACCACGGCAGCGGGCTTCATCCTCAATGAAGAAGGCGGTTGCCTCTGAATATTTTCGACATGAAGAACATCAACACAAGGACGTTTGCACTTTTAGCGGCCAGTTGCCTGGCCTTACTCGCTGCAACGATTGGCGGATGCAAGCCTCGTATTGAGGGCGAACTAGGCGAGCCCTTTGACAAGCGCGCGGGCTTTATTGGGATCTGGGAGATCGCATCTTTCACCCAGCAAGATTTGAACAGCCCGGTGAAGGAAGTCCGCGATTTCTCCCATTTCTACCTCGACGGAACGGACGCACCGATGCGCCTGCAATTCAACGATGACGACAGCTATAGCATCGCCCTCGATCAGGGAAGAAATTACTTTGGCGAAGGCGGAACATGGCGTTTTGACGACCCCAATTACCCAACATTCCTGTTGCTCGAAGAAGCGAACGACACACTGAAATACAACCTCGGCGGCACAATCCGGCCCCATGACAACACCATGGCCATCGAGTACCGCCGAAGCTGTGGTGCGGGTGCGGCGGAAGTCGAGACGGTCATTTACCGATTCACATTCAATCGATTGGACTGATGAAAACGCAACGAATCCCCCTAATTCTGGCTGCAATCGCTAGCCTTTGGGCCATGACCACAACGCAGCAAGCCTCTGCGCAAGCCGCCTACGTCCTGCCTTCACCGACGAACGTAAACGCGGAAGTGACACTCTACATCGATGTTTCGCAGACAACGGATTTCGTGTCGAATAACGCCATGAATGCCATCCTCGACGCCCACCCCGACGAGGAGGTCTACTTGTGGATTTGGAATCCTTCAGCGCCGGTCGAAGGCAACGGCGAATGGGACAACAGCGCCGACCACCAGCTGCTAAGCAAAGTCGCAGACAAGCTTTACGCAATGACCTTTGTGCCGGCTGCGTATTTCGGCGTCGACGGCCCCACATTTTATGCCAATGGCATTTCGTGTTTGGCCAAACTCAAGAACGGCAATGCCTACCCCGACGAATTCGGTGGTGAGGCAAAAACCGAGGATTTAAGCGTCGAGATTATCCCCGAACTCTGCCACGGCTTGATGTGCGTGTTTCCTGAAATCCGGCAGCAAGACGACCTGGTCACCATCACCTATGACAACACGCAGGAGCTCGACCCCGGCCTTCAAAACATGGGACCAGACGATTGCTTCCTCTTTTTGTCGGCCCGCACCGACGCCTTCACCCTCTACACCTTTGGCGATGATGGCATTGCGGGCACGGCCTTTGACCCCGCGGATCAAGACGCCTGTAAGATGACCGCCTCGCTCGACGAACCTGGCATATTCACCTTCACCTTCTTGCCCGAGGACTTCTTTACCGGCACCGTGAGCAACATTGACCAAAGCGCGT
>CALACF010000285.1 GCA_937890245.1 uncultured Flavobacteriales bacterium | reverse complement strand
CGAGATCAGAGCCTTGGGGACGCTTCCCGAGCGTTTTGATGCGCTCGCATTGAAAATTTTTCAAGTCCAATTCACCCACTGTCGACCATACCGCAACTGGTGCGAGGCCATCGGATGGGGCGAAGTGGACGTTGCCCGGGCCGTCAGCGCCGGTGATCCACGTGCGGTGCCTCATCTGCCAGTGCAGGCCTTCAAGTACGCCGATGTATTGACACCCACTGGCTCAGGCAAAGGCGACCTTGTTTTTGAAACCAGCGGAACAACTTCCACACGGAAGGGGACGCCCCCAGGCCGCCACACTGTATTGGACCCCGCGCTCTATCGCTGGTCCCTGCTCGAGGGCTTCCAGCGCGTTTACGGCCCGCCCTCTGACTGGTGCATCTTGGCCCTGTTGCCCGATTATCTCGAACGAAAAAATGCAAGTTTGGTTCACATGGTGAGCGCATTGCACGACGAGAGTAAGCACCCAAAGCAAGGTTTTTTTCTGAACGAAACGGAGGACTTGCTAACCCGGGCACGGGAAGTACTCGGCCGGGGTGAGCGTGTGATGATACTGGGTGTGACGCATGCTTTATTGGGCTTGGCGGAACAGAAGCCTGCTTTGCCCAATGCGGAAAAAGGTCAATTCGTTGTCGTGGAAACCGGCGGCATGAAGGGGCGGCGGAAGGAGTTATTGCGCCCCGCCGTACACGCCTTGCTGCGCGATGGGCTGCCCGATGCGAGGATCGACAGCGAATACGGAATGACCGAGATGCTTTCCCAGGGTTGGGCTTGCGGTGGCGGTATGTTTGAGCCGCCGAAGTGGCTGCGTGCTTGGGTGCGTCGCCCGGACGACCCATTTACAGCCCAGCGCACTGGACGCACCGGCGGCCTGAACTTCATCGACCTGGCGAACTTGCACAGTTGTTCTTTTCTCTCGACCCAAGACCTGGGGCGCGTCGATGGGCAGGGGTGTTTCGAAGTCTTGGGACGATTCAAAGACAGCGAGGTGCGGGGTTGCAATTTGCTAACCCTCGAAAGCTGAGCATGCCTACTCAGGCATCGATGTGTTAGCCAATGCGGACGGTGAAGTAGTTCTTCTTCCCGCGTTGCAAGAGCAAGAACTCGTCGCCGATCAAGTCTGCAGTTGTTACATCGCGATCGCCTGCGAGTTTTGTTTTGTTCAAACTGACAGAGCCCCTCTTTTAGGGCGCGCCGGACTTCGCTGGCTGATGGGAGGAAGGGAGCGTCACCTCCACTGAGAAGTTCGACCACGGAGAGGCCGTCGGCGAGCTCGTCTCTGGCGATGACGCGCTGTGGAACCCCTTCGAAGACGGACAGGATTTCGGCCGGTGGCAAACTGCGTAGATCCTCTTCTGAACTCTTGCCGAAGAGCAATTTTGATGCTGCAACGGCGGTGTTCAAATCGGCTTCACCGTGGACGCGCAGGGTCACATCAGCGGCCAGGGCCTTTTGCATGATACGTGCACCGGGTGCTTTGGCGTGCTCAGCTTCGAGCGCCTCGATTTCATCGCGCCCCAACAAGGTGAAGATGCGCAGGTAGCGTCCTGCATCGGAG
>CALACF010000284.1 GCA_937890245.1 uncultured Flavobacteriales bacterium | reverse complement strand
CCCTCGCAGGAAGTTTCCAAAATCGCCAAGGTTATTTTGACCAAGACTACAACCGTGCGTTCTTCTATTATGTGAAGATTCAAAAGGCTATGGGAAATCATACGGTGTCGATCAGCGCTACAGGATCTCCATCTGAAAATGCGTCCCGGGGATACCAGCAGAGGATTGCCACCCATGATAAAGACTTCGCGCGAAACCTGTTTGAAGGCACGGACGATGAGTATGAGTACCTGCGCGGCTACAGTCAAGGCTATGACGGAATCTTCAACAATGACACGTTGTTGGAGCCTGAAGAACAAGCGGCATATGCTGAACTGAACGCGCAGTATGGTTACAATTCCTCGGATGATTTTGAAGAGGAAGTTTCTGCGACTGACTTCATAGACACCACCGGATTGGTGAGCTACGGCAACGGCTACAATGTGCACTGGGGCGAGCTCAACAATGAGATCTTGTACGAAAGGCAAAACAAGTACCACAAGCCCCTCTTCTCCGTGCGCCACAACTGGCGCGCCACGGAAAAATTGTACATCTCCAACATGGCTTATGCGAGTTACGGATACGGCGGTGGTTCACGGTTGGAAAACAGCTTAGGGGCAGGTGATTACACGCCCGACGGTCAAGTCGATTTCCAGAAGTTTTACAACACCAATACCATTGGCGGATTGTTCGGCCCTCCCATTGACCCGACCTACAGTGATTCATTGTTGAAGTCTACTCGGATCCTACGAAAATTGTACAACAACCACTATTGGTACGGTGTGCTATCGACGTTCCGTCATGAGACAACGGAGAACCTGACATTGTCAGGTGGCTTGGATTTCCGCACATACCAGGGCGAGCACTACGCGGAGGTATACGACCTGTTGGGCGGCGACTATTTTATTGACAATTGGAATGCCAACGCAACAAGCAATATGCGGACTGTTGGCGACAAAATCGGATACCACAACGATTCGTTTGTGCGCTGGGGTGGCGCATTTGCCTTGCTCGAATACAAAGGATACTTATGGAATACCTTCCTCAACATCAGCGCCGTCACTCAAGGATA
>CALACF010000283.1 GCA_937890245.1 uncultured Flavobacteriales bacterium | reverse complement strand
ACTCCAAAACCTGATTATTGCGATAGATGGCTTTTTCGACCTCGGTTGAGTACACATTCTCTCCGCCGGAGACGATCATGTCCTTCTTTCGGTCGACGACATACACAAAACCATCGTCGTCCATGTAACCCATGTCGCCCGTGTGTAGCCAGCCGCCCTTGAGCGTTTCGGCCGTGAGTTGCTCCTTGGCCCAGTAACCCTTCATCACCTGTGGTCCACGACCGCAGATTTCTCCGACCGTTCCATTGGGTAACTGATTGTCTTCGTCATCGACGATTTTTATCTCACAAAGATGTTGGGCTCGGCCACCTGACATTAAGCGTTTTTTCTCTATGTCGCTGGCCTGAGGCGAAAGCCCGCGCTGGTAGTCGTAGCGGGAAAGATAGGTGAGTTGCACCGTGGCTTCCGTTTGTCCGAAATACTGCACAAAATCGATACCAAAAGCCTCACGGGCTGCAGTCACCGTGTCAATTGACACTGGTGCACCGCCCATCCCGAAATGCTTGAGGCTTGATAGGTCGCGTGGGTTTCGCGCCTGAATGTCGACCAGAAGGTTCAGCATGGTTGCGACGGGAACGGTCTTGGTTACCCGATTTTTGGCGATCATGTCGAGGCACAAGTCGGGGACAAAGTCAATAATCACGACCGTGCATCCGGCGTACCAGTAGGGCAGCGCCATGGTGAATACGACGTGGAAAAGTGCTCCGTTCACGAGGTTTACGTCCTCGTGGCAGATTTCGTCGGCAATCAACAGATTCGTTATCTGGGCAAAATTATTGTTGTGGGTCAACATGACCCCCTTTGACATCCCAGTTGTGCCGCCCGTATAGCAAACCCAGCACACGTCGTCGCCGTGAATTGGGCGCTCAGGTGCAGGTTCCGTCGACGGCATGGTTGCTAGGAGGCGGTCGTAGTCGAGATCGAATCCATGGTCACCACCGAACCCGATGACTGAGCGTATTTTTGGCAATTGCGGAAGAATTTTTCGTACGATATCTGCGTATTCAATGTCGACCAACAACACTGATGAACCTGCATCATTGATTACGTAAACAAGTTCTTCAGCCGTGAACCGATAATTAAGCGGACAATGCAACACGCCAATCTTTGCGCAGGCAAAATACGACACCACGTGCTGTGGACGGTTGCGGGCCAGCAAACTGACTTGTTGCCCCTGTTTCACATCCAATGAGTGCAAGGCATGGGCGAGTCGATTCGCCTGTTCGTTGAGCTGGGCATACGTAAGGGACTCTTTGTCTTCGTACACAACAGCTTTTTTATTCGGATACTTTGACGCATTCATTCGTGCGATTTCACCCATTAACAGCATGGCAGCCTCTCTTTTCCACCACTTTGGTGGACCCTGAACTCAATACAGTAGTGGCTTACACGACGACCGGTCAAAACAAAGCCACAATCCCATACGTTCCAAGACACGATTTCGGCCAGAAACAGTCAATGCGCCGTTAGTTTCCCGAAGATCGAAGCGACAGAATTGCTTCAGCCGCAGGAAACCACGCTGCAATCCCAGAAAATGGAATAGCACATACGCATGCTTCAACGAGCTGCGCTTCGTTTGCGCCTTTCTTTAGCGCACCGTCGGCGTGGATTCGTATGTAGTCACGTTGACATTCAGCAGCATTGATTGCCACCAACATGAGTTCTGACAGTCGTGGCGAAAGGGCGCCGACCTCGAGCCCCGCCTTGCGCAACAGATAGTAATAAGTCAATGCAGCAGGGCAATGGTCAGCCAGAAGCGTGATTCGATCTGGCAGTTGCCCAAAAACCTGTGTGAAGTACTCAAAAATTTCGGAAAGATGCGGTGACGCAAGGGGACTGTGGTCAGTCAATGGGGCTGACCCGTCAAGAGGAACTGCGAGCAACATCAGCCGCGACACCTCGATTCCGCGGGATAGCAACATAAGTGCAGCGGCATGTCGCGCAGCTTCTGGC
>CALACF010000282.1 GCA_937890245.1 uncultured Flavobacteriales bacterium | reverse complement strand
AAAGCGCTCAATGACCTGATTGTCTGGCGTCAGGATTTGGGATGGGATCGTAGCGGTGGCGTCTAGCACGGTTTGGGTCTCGCCCGTTCCTAGGAAAAACGACACGAGGGCCACGAACAAAACTGCCACCACGCCATACAAGGCCTTCACCCCAACCTTTGCGCCCTTTGTCAGCATTAGCGCGGTGAGAAGCGCCATGAATCCGTAGTTCACCGCGGCGGGCGACACGATGATTTGGTGCGTCGCCTCAAGCCACGCGAGCACATCTCGGGTTGAGATCGTGAAGGCTATGATGTAGAATGCAACGCTGATTGCCTGGCTGAGAAACAGCGCAATGCCGATCGCCCCACCGATACTCAAGCCAAACGAGCGGCTGATCATAAAATACGCACCACCGCCCTCAACCTTCTGATTTGTAGCAATTTCAGCCACAGCCAATGCCGCCGGTATCGTTACCAAATGACCGATCACGATGATCAGCAAAGTGGCACCGAGTCCCACGTGACCGATCGCATACCCGAAACGCAGAAACAGCACAGCCCCGAGAATCGTGGAGATGGCTGTCATAAAGACGGCGAAGGTGCCGAGGCTTTTCTGTTGCATGGATTGCGAAGCGAATTCTGGGCGCAAAGTAGGGCAATGAGATGATTGGATTGCGCAGTGAATAGCCTCCTGATTTGTGGACGTTCGTTTCTGCTTGTAAACGGAGAGGATCGCCCAAAATCTCCTGCGCACCTTGCCAACACTAACAATTCAATTTTGAGAATCATGAGAATCTTGCCAATCGCCATGCCCTTGCTGGCATTTTTTATCGCCGTCTTGCTCGTAGGATGCCGTCCCCTTGAACCCGTTTTATTGGAAGTCCAATTGAGAGACTGCTCAGGCGAGCCTTTGGCGGGTACGCCCGTTCGGTGGTCGAGCGGAGGTTCGTTTGGAGCATCGGGCGGCCTGACGGCCCCCGTGCTGCAATGGACCGACGCTGCGGGGAGGGTGGTTCGGCCCGGTGAGGCTGGCCAGCGCTTGGAGCTGGTGGAGCCGGGCGGGTTCGGCTTGGTGGCCCAAGACGTGTTGTACCCGGCGGGGTATGAAGGTGCGCCTGTGGAGGTTGTGTTTCCGCGTTTGTGGCATGTAGAGATCGTCGGGAAGCCATTTGGCGGCTCTGCGGAAGCTGTGAGTGGGCTGGAGATGCCGTTTGAACGGAGGCTGGCGTTTGACGGGAATAGCCGTGAATTTTGGTCGGACGAAGCGGTGCAGTTTGGCTTTTCGTACTGGGGTTGTGAGGCGCCAGGTGCGCCCGAGATCGATGGGGTGGCGCTGACTTTTGAGGCCTTCGGGCTGGATACGTTGAAGCTGAATTTCTGAGTCATGAAGTGCATTTTGATGGGAGCTGCCGTGATGGTGGCCTGGGGCATTACGTCCGTATTTTCAAGCTTGTTTGGGCAGAGTTGTGCGCCGGATCCGATGTCGCCGCCCTGGCCAGCGAGTTGGGAGAGCGAATACCACGTGGTTGCCGATTGGGGTGGGGCCACGTATGAGGCCAACACATATTTCCACGACAACGGAACGGTGTTGGACCGGCCCTTTTTGTTTTGCGAAGGCATCGACTTCGGGCAGAGCGGAGAAGCCGAAGTTTGGGGGGCTGGGGCGACGCAGCTGGGCGATTTTGGGTGGGACGCATTCTGGGGCTGCGATCAGACGAATTACCCGATGATGGCGATGATGCCCGTATTGCTCGACTCGTTGCTCGAGCGCGGATACGACTTGGTGCTGGTAGATTTTGCAGACGGGACGGCAGATATTCGTGCAAACGCCGCCGTCCTGCGAAAAATCCTCGCCTTGATCCGCCAATATCAGGTGGGCATCGAGCCCGCTGTGGTGGGCGGAGCGAGCATGGGAGGACAGATTGCGCGTTGGGCTTTGTGCTCGATGGAGAATGACGGCCAGTGGCCCTGCGCTGCGGCCTACTTATCCCTGGATTCCCCGCACAATGGGGCCAACATCCCGTTGGGATTGCAACAGTTGGTGCAGGATTTATCCCAAATAAGCAGCGCCCCAAGTGCCCTTGCAAGTGCACTTCAAAGCCCGGCCGCGCGGCAGTTGCTGCGCTATCAGCTCGATGGCGTGCCCGATGTACGGACCCAGTACCAGGAAGAGCTGGATGCATTGGGATGGCCGCAACAGAGTTACAACATCGGCATTGCAAACGGGGGGCAAGACCCGCTGCCCGGGAACGGCCAGCCCCTGCTCGATTACAGCTTCAGCGCCTTAGAATGGAGCGAAGCGATGACTGAATGGACCGAGCTATTTTCGGTTGAAATCCACGGATTGCCAGGCGACCCGAACCACCCTTTGGGCAGCCCTAGCCAGCCCGTCACGTCGTATTTGAAACTGCCCATCTTCTGTGAGGCAGACGAACCATTTGTTGAGTTGTCCGGAAATTTCGACACAAGCGACCTCGCTGAAGCGGGCCATCTGGACTTTTGCCCCGGTGGCACACGGCCCTCGATAGCCCAGTTGGTGGGGATTCTCAATGACACGCTCGATGCCAATTTCCCAAGCGGATCATTAGCGGGCCTTTTTGGCGCACCCCACATCGGCCCGGAAGACTTTCAGCCTTTGCACTCATTCATCGCGACAACCAGTGCATTGGGCTCGGTCTTGCACCCAGGTTGGACATGGCACGTACCTGATTCCCTCACAGACTCAAGCACCTTGGGTAGCCCATTTGACGCGGCCTACATCGCACCTCTCAATGAGCCCCATTCCGAAATCAACCCGGGTAACATGGCGTTCTTGCTCGATGCACTTGATGCAACCCACCTGCCTTTAGACCTCGAATATGTAGTCGATGAGCGCAACTTGATATGTACGGCAGGCCACGCATGGCAACTCCGAAGTGCGCATTGCGCCCCTTCGGGCCAACTTGGATTGCATGCGGGATTGGCGGCATACGCTCCAGATTTAGCGCAAGCAGGGGAACAACCCGGTCAGCTCGAACTGCTGCCTTGTGGAACGGGGCTGCTCATCGAAGGCTTACTCGATTTGGGCGGCGGCGGAACTGCCGTCCATTTCCAACTGCTCGACGGCAGCCAATTCACGGCCCAAGGCGCGGTCATCCGCATCCACAGCGGCAGCCGCCTGCATCTTCACAGCGGAAGCGTGCTAGACCTGCGCAACACGATCTTGGAAATTTCGGCGGGAGCCGAGCTGCTGCTCGACCAAGGGTCAACGGTGTTCGTCGGTGAAGATGTCAGTTGGAATCTACTGGACCAGGCACAAATTCAGCTGGGTGGTCAAGTCTTCCTGGAAGAAGATGCAGGCTTGGTCTGCAATATGAACGGGCAGGCCTCCTTGGTTATCGGGAGCGGCAACGCAGCACAGTTCAGCCTGGAAGAGGCATCCGAGCTGATCATCTCTGGATCGGGTACAGGGTGCAGCATTAATTTGGGCGCACAAGCCGGGTTGGCATTTGCGGGCGCAGGACAGATGGGTTGGGACCATGTGAGCGTGAATCTTGAAGCCGGCGCCCTGCTAGAAAGCCACAGCGCGTGGGATCTGGAGCATGTGAGGGGTCACGGGTCTTCGGGTGCGCATTGGGAAAGCAACGCCAGAGTGGAGATGGAGGAATGCGTCTTTACAGGCATGCACTTTCTGCACCACAACGGACAGTGGAAACTAGATGCGACTGCCTTCGCAGGCGCTCCGATTGATGTTGGCGGTGGGTGGCTGAATTGGCGGTTTGCCGACCTAGAAGACGCGCCGCTTTCGGGCGAACAGCTCGAGCTGTCGTCGCGCTTTTACGATTGCATCTTTCACCAAGGCGGTTTGGGTGTGCGACTGGCAGGCGGCGGGACTCAGCATTTTGAGCGCTGCGAATTTTTGGAGCTTGAGACGGGGTTGGAATTGGCTGATGGGTCAGGAAAACTCAGCTGCAACCAATTCATCCATTGCGATTTGGCCATCCTGGCGCGCAGGGCTGCCTTGGAAATGTCCGCGCCCGATCAGGGCTGGAACCGCTTCGAGATGAACGGCACCCACTTGATGCTCGACCGCGCCCCCCTGCCCCTGCTCGCCCATGGATCCAACCACTTCGGGAACAATAATTTGAACTGGGCTGAGGGCACGGTGGACGGCAACACTGTCAACGTGGGCTGCGGGCAAGCATTGAACTGGCCTATTCCTGGCCAATCCTGGGACTGGCCGACCTCGATTTGGCAGATTCAAACCGGCTTGCACGTACTGATCCCCGGATGCACTGAGCAGACGGTGGTGGTTGCCGTTGACAATGCAGCGGTAGGCGATCGGCCGTGTCCGGGGGCAGACCGCAAATCACAGGAAGTTGTAGAAGGCCTTGTGGTTCACCCCAATCCAGCTGCACAGCGCTGGGTTCATCTCGAGTGCAGCGATCATACGGGGTCCTGGTTCCGCGTGCTGATGCCAGATGGCCGCTTGAAGATGCGCCAGCAATGGGCCAGTGGAAAAGCAAAGCTTGACTGCGGCGGCTGGTCGCCGGGGTTGTACTTGGTCTTTGACGAGCAAACGGGCGCAAGCGCAAGGCTGATGATCAGTCGCTCAGACTGAGCGATCAGTCCCTGACTTCGAAGGTCTCCAAGATCCAAACATCTTCCGAGATGCTGTGGTTGTTCTTGAAGTAGTAGACGCCATATTTGGCGATGGTCTTGCGGTAGACAACGACCTCGTTTCCGTTGCGTACCGTGCGCTCGATGATCAAAGCGTTGCCTTGCTCATAGGAGCGCTCGGTGATTCCCACCGCGATGTCGTCCATGGCCGGCACCGCGATGTAATCATCGGCGTTGCGTGATTGACCGGCGTATTTGCCTTCGACTTCACGGACAGCAGCTGCTGAGCGGACTTCGGATTGAAGTTGTTGCTGCTGGCTGGCCAGATTCTGACGCATGGTTTCGCGCTCTATTTCGCGCAGGTTATCTAGGCGGCGGTTGCGTTCTCCACGGCCCAGCTGATGGGCCTTGTCAGCCTTGCGATGGATGGCTTCAAACTGCATCTCACGAGATTCACCAGCTGCAAGGCGACGATCGTTGTGGAAGCCCTGCATCTGCTTGATGTCCGCATCGATGGTATCGGCAAACATCTTGTAACGGCCAGAACGGCGGTCGATCATGCCAGAAAGCGCGTCGTGCTTGTCTTCAATA
>CALACF010000281.1 GCA_937890245.1 uncultured Flavobacteriales bacterium | reverse complement strand
ACAGAACAGTATGCCGGCGATCGCGAGGTTTTCTGGGCCTCCGGTGCAGCTTTGACAATAGCCAGCTCAGTGTGGCGGGAAGTTGGCGGATTGGACGAGGATTTCTTTGCCCATATGGAGGAGATTGACCTCTGCTGGCGTTTGAAAAACCGGGGCTACAAGGTCGGCTCTACCTCCTCAGCTGTGGTCTACCACCTGGGCGGCGGAACGCTCAACAAGTCCAGCGCCCAGAAGACCTACTTGAACTTCCGAAACAACCTCTATTTGCTGCTGAAAAATCGTCAGGGTGTGCTCCTTCCCCGCTTGATTTTCAGGATACTACTCGACGGTGTGGCTGCTGTAAAATTCCTGTCTGAAGGCAAACTCCATTTTTTCTGGGCTGTTTTTCGAGCGCACATGAGGTTCTATACTATGCTTCCCGCGATGTTGAAGAAGCGCAGTTTGGAGCGCCGGACATGTGCGGGTCTTGGAAATCGAAATGATGTGGGCCGATTTTCTGGCAGCGTCGTCTGGCAGCATTTTGTGCGCGGTGTCCAGCATTTCTCGGACCTTCCCTCCGGCCGCTTTCGCTGACAAAACAAACGTGCGCGTGCACAAACCCGCGGCTGATCCGTTCTGATTATGCCTGCGTGCCGCAGCACATTGCGTCCTTGTCTCGATCGCCTCTCTACCTCCCTGCTGCGGCGCTTGCGCTTGCCGCCGGCTGCCACTCCTTGGAAGGCGCTATCGCTGCAACTGTGCTGGCTGTGCTGATTTGGTTGTGGGCACCGGGGTGGAAATCCGCCGCCTCGTCCGCCCTTTTGATTGCTTCTACGGGCTTGGGGTTTTTCTCTTCTGCGGTTCTCCCCGCTCCACTTCGAAGCCCAATAGAGCATTGGGCCTTGCTTGAAATAGATTCGCCGCCCGTTCAAGGCCGTTACAACCACAGATTCACGGGCCATGCTCAAACCCGCGCAAACGGTGCCATGCGGTCGGGCATCTTTTCTAGCAAGGACAGCCTCTTTCCTGGCCAGCGGTACCTCGCGCTTCTCAGGTGGCGGCCCTTCAAAGCGGCCGCAGCGCTGGGCGATTTTGATGAGCAGCGCGTGTACGTACCAAAGGGACACGCCGGCCGCGCATCGGTGGTTCGTGCTCTGCATCTGCCGCGTGACAACAGTCCGGTCCGTTCTTGGGCCGCACAATGGAATGCCGCTGTGGTGGCCCATCTTCGAAAAAGACTGGCAACTGTGCAGGGTTCACCCGGATCCAAAGGGCTGGTACTAGGCATTCTTACGGGGGACAAGCGCGATTTGCCGCCCGTTACAAAGTCGACCTTCTCGAGCGCAGGCCTCTCGCATTTGCTCGCCGTCTCTGGCTTTCACGTGGGACTGGTCGGCGGGATGGCGCTGTGGCTGTTCACGCGTTTTACAAACCGAGCCAAACACGCGCCAGTCCGCTTCAGTTGGCTGTTGCCAGCGTTGGCATGCTGGGCATACATATTTGCCTGCGGCGCCCCAAATTCTGCAGTCCGCGCAGGATTGATGGGCAGTTTGGCTGGCGTGGGATTGATGGTCGGCAGGCGTCCTTACGCCATGGCATTGCTGGGTGCGGGCGCATGGATCTTGCTCCTGCGCAGCCCGGCGGCTGTACATGATCTTGGAACACAATGCTCGTTCACGGCCACTGCCGCAATCCTTTTCCTCGTTGAATCGCCTGCCCTTGAGAAGAAATCAAGACGCAATATCCGGGCATTGTTTGGTATCCCGATTGTTGCCCAATGGGCCACAGCACCGATTATTCTTCCGGTGTTTCTCAGCATGCCAGTGGTATTTCTTCCGGCCAATTTGCTGGCGAGTCCCTGGGTGATGGTAGCGGTATGCGGCGCGCTACTGTCCGCGGTTCTTCCGCCCTTGGTTGCCGAGCCTGTGATGTGGGCCGTCCTGCAGTGGGTCGATCTGGGCATTCGTGCTGTGGACTGGGCAGTAGAGTGTGCTCCTGCCCTGGCCTTGCCCCGGTCCAGTGCTAGAACGGTGGGCCTGCTGTGGGCCAGCGCTGCGGCCATGATGTATGTGTTGCGCACAAAAAAAGGCCGGATCACCTGTTTGGGTGTCGGCCTTCTTTGGTTGGTGTCGATGGACTTCGATGGAATGTCAGCTGTCCTCGAGCGTGTACCGCAGTACCCGTTCGACATAAGCGTTCCAAGCGTCCATACCCGTGACGGGTAGAATGGCGTTGACACGGTTGTTCTGCTTTGAATAAATTGCCTCTACATAAAATCCATTCATCTCGAAAATACAGAGAATGTAACGATCCTCAACGAGACGTTGGGCGAGGCAATCGCCGTGGTCCCACATATAGTTGGTCTTCTCGTCGAGCGGGAGGCGGTTGAAAGTGCGAATGTCCATAGCAGTGCGGTTGTCAGCTCTGCTTACGCTCAGACTTCCGCTGAGGTTTCATTCCTTCCTGATTACTTTTGTACGTATGCCAATCCAACCCGCCATCCCGTCATCGATAAAGATCACAGAATGTCCTCGTGATGCCATGCAGGGCTTGGCGCGACAGATTCCCACCGCGGATAAGATCGAGTATTTGAATGCCCTACTCCGCGTCGGCTTCAACGTCCTTGACTTCGGTAGCTTCGTCTCGCCCAAGGCGATTCCCCAGCTGGCCGACACCGCCCAAGTTTTAGCCGGTCTCCATCAAAGCAACGACGCTGGCGCTCCTGACCAAGGCACAGAGCTGCTCGCCATCGTGGCCAACACACGCGGCGCGGTTGACGCCCTAACGCACCCGCGCATTGACCGAATCGGATTCCCATTTTCGGTCTCCGAGACCTTTCAAAAGCGCAACACAGGGGCTGGCCTCGAACAGGGGCTGTTGCGCATCGAAGAAATACTTGAGCTTACCCACAAGGCAGATCGCCAACTCACCGTCTACCTCTCCATGGGCTTCGGCAACCCATACGGCGACCCCTGGCATGAGGACGAACTTTGCATATCGGTCGAGCGACTCAGCCGGCAGCTCGGCATTTCGCGCATTGCCCTCAGCGACACGCTGGGCCTGGGCAACCCACAATTGATCGAGCGCGTCTTTTCCCTGCTCGTCCCCACGTTCAAGGCGGTCGAACTCGGGGGGCACATGCACGTAGAAAAAGGAAAAGAGCGCTCCATTCTGGAAGCGCTCTGGCGTGGCGGATGCCGTCATATCGACGGCGCACTGGGAGGTTTCGGCGGTTGCCCGATGGCCCAAAACGACCTGGTCGGCAACCTTTCAACGGAGGCCCTACTGGACTTCTCTTCCGAAGTTCAGCCCGAAAGAGCTTTCAACACAGAAGCTTGGAACGAGGCCCAGCAACTGGCGGGGGGAATCTTCAATTGAGGCAGTGCTCGAAAAGCTGGAAGCCGAAGCCATCCTGGTTCAACTCGATGCGCTCAAACTTCTTGATATTAATGAGGATGCGGAAATTCTTCATGTCTTCCTCTACGAAGCAGCCTCAAGTATGTTTCAAAAGGGCTGCAGTTATAGCCAGCCAGCGGCAACTAGCCGGCCAGCGTCAACTACCCAGCCAGCGTAACCCCGGCTAGACCCAAGCCTGCAACAACGATAAGTGCTTTGCGCCAATTGAACTGGTGTCCATCGGACGCCTCAAAGAGAATGGTCGTTGCAATGTGAAGCAGGATGCCGACCAATAAGCCGCCCATTGCCCCTGCCCAGTCCGCGTGGAAGGGGTACACTTTTGCAATCCCAATGCCCACAGCGGGCATGGCGGCAAAAAAGAGAACCCAAGTCCAACGCCGCATGCGACCAGCGCCAGATCCGCGAAGCAAGGCCATCAAAGCCACGGCAACCGGGAGTTTATGCAAGACCAAGCCGAAGAGCAATGGGCTGTGGCTGTGACCGGCGTGCGAAATGCCTTCAGCATTGGCGCCAAGCCAAGCCGCCATGCCGACCCGGTCGATCCCAAGCGGTACGGATTCTATGAGGGCGTGAAGACAGAGGCTGAAGAAGGCGAGAGCAGAAAATTTATTGCCATGTACATGACCATGCTCCATGCCCTGCGACGCCCACTCGAGCACCATCTGTAAAAGGAAGCCACCCAATACGTAATAGCCAGCCAGTGATGTCAACGCGTAGGCTTCGGGCAAAACGTGCAAGAAGCACAGGCCCAAGAGGAACGCGCCGCCAAAGGCAAGCAAATCGGGCAATCGCTTGTCGAGCTTGTGGCCCAGCCATTCGGCCAGGCTTGCGCCAGCAATTGTAGTTCCGAGCAGGATCAAAGAGGCGTACAGTGCGGTCATGAATTCAGGCGGGCCACCAGCAAGCAGCGCGGGCTGCGCTCTGCGTCGAAGGCGTTTAAATTATAGTCGCCGAAGATATGGAGGATGTCGAAACCTCCGTCGACAAGCAGCCCTCGAAGATCGGCCAGCCCCAAGGCTTGGACGCGCTCGGTTTGCTCGCCGCCTTTCCATTTGATGGTCTTATAGAAGTGTCCGGGCGCCGGATCGGGCGAAAACCGGCGCGAAATGGAGTAAGTCGTCCCCTCCCGCTCGATGCGTTCCGATGCAATCAGTTCACGTTTGGCTGGCGCTACGTTGAGAAAGTCGAGAACGAGCATGCCGCCTGGGTGCAAAAGGCGACTGAAATTCGAGACGACTTGCGCGTTGTCGCTCGGTTCGTCAAAGTAGCCAAAGCTGGTGAAAAGGCTCAAGGCGATGTCGAAAGGCTCGGGCGATGAGAAATCTCGCATGTCTCCAACCTTGAACTGGAGCCCGTTGGCTGCCGACAATTTACGCGTTCGAAAGGATGCCGATTCGATGCTAGCAGGGCTGAGATCGACGCCCAAGACCTCATGTCGTGCGCCACTTTTGCTGCCACTTCCACTGCTGCTGTCATCCAACACGAGCCCTGCCAAAGCCTCTGCATGCCGCCCCTTGCCGCAGCCCATATCGATGATGCGTGAAGCAGGCCAGTCAAAATGCGACTGCAAAGCAGACATAAAGGCCTGTGCCTCGGCAGTCGATCGGTGCGCGTATAGCTTGTGGTAATTGGGGTCGTCAAACCAGGTGACAAACCAGTCCGCCTTTTCTTCGCTGTGCATATTCTGTAAAATTAGCCGATACAGCTTTGCTTCGGCGCTGTGGCAACCTTTTACGTTCGGGTTGCGTATGGGCGAGTGAACCTGTCCCCTATGCGCAATTCTGCTCACTATTCGCTCGAGGCCGGCATCGGAGATCGCGCTCCGTCCCCGGCTTGTCTTATCCGATTTCACGGTCAACTCACAGAAAGTGTTTACGATATGCTCCTTGAGCGCGTCGAAGATGCGATGGTTCAGCGGACCGAAGATCGCCGCCCATTTCGGGCATTTGTTGAGG
>CALACF010000280.1 GCA_937890245.1 uncultured Flavobacteriales bacterium | reverse complement strand
TGGAATTGTCTCACCAACCTGCAAACCACTACTTCGGTTTCCAGGTCGGTATCGCAGCCAACAACATGAACAACAACTATGGTTATAGCGGTTGGTTGATGTGGTCTGGTACGGTTGATGGCGCTGAGCTTATGGGCTCAGGTGACATCTTCGGCGATCTGGATTGCTGCTTGCCATATGAGCTAGAGCGCACATACGTTGCAAGTGATTGCACGGGCAACGAGACCTCGTTCTCTTACACCCTCAACGTTACAGGTGAGGAGTGCGAGGATGCCGGAAGCGGTGTGTCTGGTGGCGCTGGAACTGGAGACCACAACGCAGTTGTGATCGGTGGAGCAGGGAACACGAACAAGATTCCAATCTCAGTTACGAACCTTTCTCCGAACCCAACGTCAGATTACTCACAGCTTGGCTTCATGGTCATCAACGACATGCGTGTTCGTGTCGACATGACAACCATGGACGGCGTCTTGGTTGCTGAGTTGTTCAATGGATTGGCAATAGGTGATGCTGTCCACATGCTGGACATCAATGCTGACCAACTTCAAAGCGGTATGTACCAAATCCGCTTGTCGAGCAACCAGTACATGGTTGTGAAGAAGCTCTTGGTTACGAACTGAGTTCGACCCTAACTTTAAGGAAATGAAAAGGGCCGCCCGCAAGGGTGGCCCTTTTTGCTTTCTGCGGGTTTTCGTTTGATGTCAGCAGGTTAGCAGGGCAGCAGGTTAGCAGGGCAGCCCGAAGCTGCCGAGGATGGCGAGCAGGTCGATCACGGAAACCGAGCCGTCTCCGTCGATGTCGGCAGCGCACGCTGTGAATTCGTCAACTACACAGCCAAATTCACTGAGGCTGATCAACACATCGATGGTGCTGATAAGCCCATCGCCATTGATGTCTTCTGGACAGGCGGAAGGTGGAGCTGTGGCGCTGAGCTCGAAACTGTAGCTGCTCACGATGTCTACGACTGTGGCTTCCACCTGGAAGTAATGCGTGCCAGCAAGCAGCTCGATGTGGTCTGCCCCGTTCCACGGTGTGAAAATGCCAGCGCTGTGCCAGCCAAAGGTTGCATTGGCTGGGAGGTCAATGGTGGCCAGGGCCATGATCGAAGCATCGGTGAGCTCCAAGCGGTAGACGTCGCGGTCCGCGGCCTGGGCGGCGTCGGTACCTTGTGGAGAGAGCGCAGCGAGATAGGACGTGCCAGCTGTGATGCTATATGCCGTGGCTGGCGCGTCAGGCTCGTCTAAGGCTCGAAGCGTGTGGTAATGGGCGTCGTTCAAGTCGAGGTGGAAAATGCCATTGACGAAAAATCGCTCACGAAACGGCGGGTCGTAGAATGTAATCAGCGCATCGGAAGAGTAGGCCGACACAACCAGGTCGTCATAACTGGTGATACAGGCGTATTCGATGTCTGCGGGCAAGCCCCGGTTGTTCAAGCCGACAATGCTATCGTCCTCGTCTCCGTCACAGTTCACATCCACGTTCCAGAAGTCCAGAAAAAGGAAGTCCCACATGGTAGCGTCGCTTTCCTCACCGCCAAAGAGGTAGACCCCTGGAGCTCCAGAGTAAGAATAATCGGTGCGCAAATCGCGCACGGCATCCGAACGCTGTTCGATATCGACACCAAAGGGGTCTCCGAGATCCTCGAGCCAGCCCACAGAGAAGTTGGACCCGGCATGAGGGGTGCCCGAGGTAACCACCTTGGAAATATGATGATGGGGCGCGGATTCGGGGTCGCTCAGATCCGAAGGGGGCCAATACTCAGGCGACTGTAAATACTCACGAATAGCCAATCCTCCCATGCTATGACCTACAAGAACGATTTCGTTTTCGCCTGTCGATTCGAGAATTTCCAATATCGCGTCCGCCATGGCCAGACCCTGTTTGGCTGCTGCGGCTTGTCCGCTGAATACGCCGTCTTCGTTGGCGACATAGCTATTGTAACATGTGCCTCCAGGCGTGCACTCAAAATTGATGCTGAATACGTCGGCGTAACCGGCGGGCAAGTCCGTAAAGGGTAGCACTTCAGCGAGTGTCGACGTCGCGTCGGAGCCGTCCCCGTTGAGGCAGTAAGCGAGATGCCCGCCGTCTTGCCAGCCCCAATCGCTGGTCATCAAATTGACAAATTCGCCCCAGGAGCTGGGGTCACCGCTCAATCCATGCACCATCAAGACGGGGCAGGGGAGGCGGGCCGGCTCGTCAAAAGGCGCTTGTGCCTGTGGGGTTTGGGCTGGGAAAAGGGATGCTGAGGCCAGTAGAAAAGCTGTGGAATACAATCGCATGAATTCAAGGTGGGGATTTTTTTGCGGAATTACCTTGCGGGCCATGCAGTTTGTTAAACTCGACGCCGCGGGCAATGATTTTGTTGCGCTGGATTTCCGCGCGGAAGGCCGGTCTGCTGTGTTGCCATCAACCCAGCAGTTGATGCATTGGTGCGATCGAAAGCGGGGTGTGGGAGCGGATGGTGTGTTGGTCTTGCAGGCGGATGATGAGCCAGGGGTGGCCTACGCGCTCAGCTTCTTCAACCCCGACGGGTCGCCGGCTTTTTGTGGAAATGGAGCACGCGCAGCGTTTTGGTGGGCCCGCCAACTGGGCGCACGGGACCAGCTGGTCTTCCGGGCCATCGACGGCTTGCACCAGGCACAGTTCTCGCACGAGACTGGATGTGCGGTCGGCGTTTACTGCAAGGAACAGCCCCGTGCAACCGCGCACGGTCAGTTTGTCAACTCCGGAACGCAACACGTCGTTCAGCTTCTTGATACCGCGGCGCAGGTTCGGGATTGCAACTTGCCTGATTTGGCCTGCCCCGTTCGGCATCATGCAGATTTTGCACCCGAGGGGGTGAATGTGAACATCGCATCTAGGGAA
>CALACF010000279.1 GCA_937890245.1 uncultured Flavobacteriales bacterium | reverse complement strand
CCGGTGTGAAGGGAGATACGGCAACCAACACGCTGAAGCCGGCGACCATTGATACGGGCGCTGAAGTGCGTGTGCCGCTATTTATCGACACCGGCGATTGGGTCAGGGTGGATACGCGGACCGGTGAATATACCGATCGCGTCAAGAAGTAAGCAAGCCAAACCTGAATTCACGAAAGAATGGCAGATGCAGATCGGCTGAAGAAGCAGATTGAACGCTACCAATTCCAATTGGACGCGCTGCTCGACTTGACGCGGTCGATCAACGGAAATACGCCCAACGCCGAGTTGCTCGCCGATTATGAAGCGATCCTTTGCGGTCGCTTTGATGTCGAGAAATTGGCGTTGTTCCGCAACAAGGGCGCTTGGACCAGCGTGCATGCTTGGGGGTACGACGGGGAAATCGCCCCTTTGCAAGATCCGGAGGATCAGTTACTTGGGCACCAGCATGCCTTGCTAGTGGGGGGCGAAGCACAGGATTTTGACATGGCTGTTCCCGTGGAGAACGAGGGCGAAGTGGTCGCGTACATTGTTCTAGGCGACCACGAAAATCAGCGGGGCATGAGCCCGATTGTCAAGCACATGGGATTCATCACGACCCTGACCAATGTCTTGGTGGTTGCGATGCGCAACCGAGAATTGGCTGCGGAGCGATTGAATCAAGTGGCGCTAGAACGTGAGCTTGAATTGGCGGGCGAGATGCAGGCAATGTTGGTCCCCAGTGAAGTGTCGACGGATGCGCACCGCGAGATCGGCGTGCATTACCAGCCGCATCACCATGTAGGCGGGGATTATTACGATGTGATTGCCCTCGGCAACGGCAGGGTCGCATTGGCCATGGCGGATGTCAGCGGCAAGGGGATGCCCGCGGCGTTTTTGATGTCCAATTTCCAAGCGCATTTACACGCACTGCTCAGCCACAGCGCTGACGATTTGGAGGCGCTCGTGGTCGAGTTGAACGAGCGCGTTTTCCGCAGTGCCCGCGGCGAGCGCTTCATCACCTTGTTTATCGCCATCCACGATCCTGCCGCCGGCTCAGTTCAATATGTAAACTGCGGCCACAATCCGCCCTTGTTCGTTCCGAAAAAGGGCGAGGCCTGTTTTTTAGCGCCAGGCTGTCCCGGGATGGGCATGCTGGAGGTGTTGGAAAATGTTCACATCGACGATTTTGAAGTGAAGGCAGGCGACGCGCTTTGCATGTTCACCGACGGATTGGTTGAGCAGGAAAATACAGACCGCCAAGAGTTTTCGGAGGAGCGCCTGCAGCAGCTTGTAGAGAAGCGGCGCGACTTGGCACCCGATGCGCTGAATCAGGCCATTGTCGAGGCCTGGGAAGCGCACAAGGGCGAGGAGCCGCCGGCCGACGATACGGCGTTGCTCACGTGTCGCTTTCGCTAGCCTGCAACTTTCGCACTTTCAAGTCCATGGCGACCAGTATCGCGATGAAGCCCCAGAATAGCGCGCTCGCCTTGTCCGTATCGAGGTAGTTGTTGAGCACGCCGTGCACGAAGTAGGTCATCAGTCCCAAGTAGATGGACAACGCCCACCACATTTTCTCACGCTCGCCGGTTTGCTTGAAATATCGCGCCAAGCGGAAGCCCATGGCGCTGACCCACCAGAGCAATGCGAGGACAATTAGCAGACCCGGCAAGCCCTGGTTGGCCAATGGCCCGAGGTATTCACTGTGGGCGTTTCCGCGGTCTGCGTTGTTGGTCGAGATGACGGTGTGGTCTTCGGAACGCTGGAACGGGGCATAGACAAATTGGTATGTTCCCGGTCCCCACCCGACCAGTGGGCGCTCTGAAAACAAGGCCAAGGCACAGTTCCAGCGGTTTATGCGCTCGAGATTGGAGGCGTCGCTCGATACGTTGGACATGGACTCGACGTGCTCTGTGAGGTCGTCGGATGAGTCCTGGGTGTTGCGCTCCATGGAGATGAGCAGCTGGTCGCGTGCCCCCCAGACAAACAGTCCGCCCACCAAGGCAACAACAGCCAGCGTCCTTAGGCGCACGCCGAAGTAGATCAGTACGCCAAGGCCTCCCGCGACAAATATGCTCAGCCAAGCGGCGCGTGTGTATGAAAATACCAGCCCGACCGAGAGCACGACCAAACCAAGCACAGAGGCCATGCGCGCCAGGGCGCCGCGTCGCTGGGTCGCAAGGGCGAGCACGGGAAAAAACAACATGGCGAGTACAGCGCCGTAGGATGTGTGGTCTTTGAAAAATGGCGACATAACCCAGTGGCCAGCGTCTTTGTCAAAGCCGTGCAAAGCATGCCGTATCAGGGTATAACCAATGACGATCGATAGGGTGGACATATACAGGGCGACGAAGCGCCGCTGCAGGTCTTCGCGGGAAAACAAAGGCGTGAGTAGAAAGAAGAAGCCGACTACA
>CALACF010000278.1 GCA_937890245.1 uncultured Flavobacteriales bacterium | reverse complement strand
GCGCTGCCTCGACAACAGGCGCGGCCTCGACAACAGGTGCTGCCTCGACAACAGATGCTGCGCTTTCACTGAAATAGTACGTGGCGCCCAACAGCAAAACGACGACGGCGGCAGCGGCAAGCGCATAACGCGTCACTTGCGACAGCGCACCAACCGCCACTGGCGCATCTGGCACAATGCCGAATAGCGCCGCCGAAGGTTCGGGGGCTGCGACCGTGTGACCAGACATCTTGTCCTGGACCCATGCGTCAAACCGCGCATCGTATTGAGCTTCTTGCTGTGCCATCTACTCCCCTATTACTGCGCGCGGGCCGAAAGGGTTGCAAGGAGACGCTGAAGATATTTTCGAGCGCGTGAAAGTTGGGACTTGGATGTGTTCACATCGATGCCCAATTGGTCTGCAATCTCCTGATGCTTAAAGCCTTCGATGATATACATATTGAAGACCATGCGGTAGCCATCGGGCAGCTTTGAAATCGCAAACTGCAGTTCCTCCTGCGTGAATTCGGGGTCACGGAATGCCTCAATGTCCCTCGGCGTCCAGCCCAATTCGTCCACATCGTGGTGGTAGGCGTGCTTGAGGTTCTTACGGTAATGCGTGATCGCGGTGTTCACGACAATCCGACGCATCCACCCTTCAAAGGAAAAATCGCGCGAGTACGTATTGATATGCTTGAAAATTTTCACAAAACTGTCTTGCACCACATCCTCGGCGTCCTCACGGCTCTTTGTGTAGCGCAGAGCAATCGAAAAGAGCATCCCTGAAAACCGCGCATACAAAGCCCTTTGGTCCTTCGGACTGCCGTCTTTACAACCTTGGATGAGAAGCTTTAGGTCTTTCATTATACCAATTCTACTAGGGCCTTATTCAAATTGGTCTGCACGCAAGTCAAGCCAAGACAGTGCTGAACCGTGGAATATTTTTCCCAAGTCCTCGGGCGATAAATCCATTTCGTCCTCCATGAACTTTCCAAATTCCAAGTCGCCCAGCGGGAAGGGATAGTCGGAGCCCATCATGACGCGATCTGCGCCTTGCATGTCCAACACGTAGTCCATCAGGCGCGCATCATGGGTGATGCTGTCAACCCAAAAGTGACCCACGTACTTGCGGGGGTTGTTCGGGTTGTCGACGGCGACAAGGTCGGGACGGCAATTAAATCCATGCTCGATCCGACCCAGCGTGGCGAGAAAAGCGCCCGAAGCGTGGCTCATCATCACGCGTAGTTTAGGAAAGCGTTCGAAAACGCCGCCGAAGATCATCGAACAAGCTGCGCGCGACGTTTCTGCCGGCATGCCAACCAACCA
>CALACF010000277.1 GCA_937890245.1 uncultured Flavobacteriales bacterium | reverse complement strand
GCTATGACGTGGGCTTCGCCCAGCTCGGCAACCAGTCAGCGCGCCCGGCCCGCCGCCAAACCGACCTCATCAGCGCCGACCATCTTTACCCGCTCCTGCTTCCGATCAAACAGGCCGCCCAACGCGACGCCCTCATCGACCACCTTCGCACCCTTGAAATCGCCTCGAATGTGCATTTCCAGCCCCTGCCACTTTTGACAGCGTACCGAGAACTCGGCTACAAAATCGAAGACTTCCCTCGGGCACGCGACGCATTCGAGCGCGAAATTTCACTGCCACTCCACACCCAAATGACGCAAGCCGATGTCGACCGGGTGATTGCGGCCGTATTGGATTTTCTCGCCAAGTGATTTCTCGCCTAGTGAAACGAGCGCTTGACTTGTCCGCTTCGCTGGTGTTGGCTTTGCTGCTTGCGCCGCTGTTGTTTGGCATTTCTGCGGCAATCGCGCTGAGCGACGGGCGACCGATTTTCTATAGGCAACGACGGGTTGGGCGTTATGGCAAGCAATTCGACATCGTTAAATTCAGGACGATGCGCAGCGCCAACCAAACCAGCAGCGCCAATCAAGCCAGCCCAGTGACGCTCGGAGAAAACGACGACCGCATCACGAAAATTGGCATGAAGCTGAGGAGACGCAGGCTCGACGAACTTCCTCAGTTACTGAATGTTATCAAAGGAGAGATGAGCCTGGTTGGGCCACGGCCCGAGGCGCTCAAGATCTACCAAGAAACGCGCGAAAGGTATTCCGACGATTGGCGGAAGGTGCTGACTGTAAGGCCGGGGGTGACGGGGCCCGATGCTCTGCTTTTCAAGGATGAGGGCCTGCGCCTTACCGCTGCAGAAGATCCGGTGGCGTACTATAAAGAAGTGATTTTGCCCGAGAAATTGGCGGTGCAAAAAGGGTACGTACGTGAACGGTCGCTGGGGCTTGACATCAAGACACTGCTCCGGACGGTTCGCATTCTCAGTTGACCTGATCCACAATGGAACACATCTCCACGTGCTCCAACAAGTCGCGGAAGCGCTCTCCTTTGGCCTGAACACCCTGCTGATCAAAGGCATATCCCAGGAATGAAATGACGCGGCGGACCACGTCAACCACGGAACACGGGCCACAAGTTTGTTGATCAACCGGGAGATCGAGATGCGAAAGGAACTCGTCAACCTCGTCCGGATGGATCACACCACCGGCATTGAAGGGGTTGATGTAGAAGAGGACCTGCTCGTCGTCGCAGTAGGCGAGGATGAAGTGGTTGGGGAGGTTGACACCGTGTATCGGGAGGTTTAGCTCCTGGGCCATCGCCAGATAGAGCGATCCCAAGGCCAGGGAATTTCCCTTTCGCGTGGCGACAACCTGGGAGGGAACGGCAAACGAAGCCTGAACTGCGCCGCCGCGGTGGCCCGAGAAACCGTGGTGCTCGAAGAAAATGCGGTTGAACACACGCACCACTTCCAAAGCAGTTAAGTCGTCGTTGAGCTCGAGCCAAATGTCGCGGCGCAGCTCCTCAAGGTCTTCGCGCAATTGGTCTTCGGGCAAATCCGGTCGGGCAAAGACCGAGAGCCAAGCCAGTGCATCGACCAACCTGTGGTCCTCGCCTCGAACCCAAGCCCCCATTTTTGACCGAACATTGGTGGTCTCCAAATCCACCACAATTTGGCCCGCGCGCTCCTCAAATATCTCGCCATGCCCGGATTCGAGAAGGGCCGTACGCAGCAATGGCAGGGCATCGACGCCCATGCGTTCGATTTCTTTCGACACGTGCGCAAACACATTTTCACATGGGTCTTCCAGTAGCGCGATCAATGCGCTTCGTTCAGGCGGGGTCATGGTCATGCGGTCAAAACTATGCGCCGACTCTTCCCACCACAGGCCCTCCGTGTGCAATTATCAAAGTTGCGCTGTGAACCAAAGTCGACAGCTTGTGATACCCACCTCACACAGGGTTTCACAATTCTGGGCGACCTTCACAAGGTGAACAACATGAACACATCCACCCAAGCCAACGACGACCGCCATCTCATTTACAACGCCCTGCTACGCGTGGTGATTGGCATTGTGGCCATGTGGGGGCTGTACTTCCTCAACGAGCAGTTCGGGCTCGGGCTTAAAAACTGGGGCAACCGGCCGCTTACAACAGAAGGCCTGGTCGGCATCCTCAGCATGCCATTCTTGCACGGAGATTTCGAACATCTCTGGGGCAACACCATCTCGTGGTTCACCCTCGGCTCGCTGCTGTTTTACTTCTACCGCTCACTCGGCGCCAAAGTCCTGCTCTGGACCTACCTCGGCGGCGGCGTATTGCTCTGGCTTTCTGGCGCTGGCGGCAATCACATCGGAGCCAGCGGTGTCGTCTACGGCCTGGCCGCTTTCCTGTTCCTGAGTGGTCCCATCCGCCGTCATCCCAATCTCATGCGGGTTTCCCTTGTCGTCGCCTTTCTCTACGGCGGCATCATTTGGTACGTCATGCCGGTCAAGGCCGGCGTGAGCTGGGAAGGGCATTTGGCGGGCGCGCTCGTCGGTGCGGTCCTCGCTTGGACTTTGCGCAATCGCGGCCCCGTTCGCCCCGTCTACCAATGGCAAATTGACGAACAACTCGAACTCGAAGAGCAGCGCGAGGCAGAACGCGAAGCGGCGCTTGAGCTGGCTCGACTAGAAGAGTATTGGGAAGAGTACGAAGCCCTTCGGGACGCTGGCCTAAACGACTGAATCAGTCGTTTAGCATCACTGGCATCACCAACATGAGGATGTCCTCCCCTTCGGCAGCACCCGCTGGGCGGATGATGCCTGCGCTGCTCGGTGCACTCAACTCCAACGTCACCTGCTCGGAGTCCAAGTTGTTGAGCATGTCCATCAAGAAACGTGAATTGAAGCCGATGGCCATGTCCGCGCCCTTGTAGCTGCATGTTAGCCGCTCGTTTGCCTCGTTGGCGAAGTCGGCGTCTTCTGC
>CALACF010000276.1 GCA_937890245.1 uncultured Flavobacteriales bacterium | reverse complement strand
GCGTCGATTGAAGCCGCGTTAGATGCGAAGCTGCCGCCCTCAAGGAAGACGGCTGAATCCCAAGCGGTGTCGCCAGCGTCGGCGATGGCAATCTTGATGTGGTAGGTCTGTCCACATTGGACGGCGGCCGCGGCAACCAGGGTCACGGTGAAACCGTCGAATTGGGTTGAATTCGGGTCGTTGTTGTTGGCGTTGTCGACGTAGTATTCCGTATTCAGGTTCCATTGAGGGCTGACCTGCACGCAATTGGCTGCTGTTCCGCTGCCGCCGACGTTGCCGTTGTTCACCGAGTTGATCGTAACGGGAATGAAGGCGCCGTCGATTTCTGGGTTGGGGATGACCGCCAAGTTCACCGCGTTGTTTTCGTACGGTCCCATGAGGCCCGGTCCGCTCAGAAAGAAGCCAAAGGCGTCGTTGACGCTGCCGCAGACATACTCGTTGTATTCTTCACTTCCGAAGATGTAGTTGAATACGACTGAATCGCCCGATGGGATAAAGTCAAATTCGAGGATGGCTGCGTCGTTTGTTTCGAACGTGCTGAGCTGGGTTAGGTCGGCGTCTCCAGCACCGAAATTCCCTCCGCCAAGCCCTGCGCCGCCAGCGTTGTTGGGGCCTATGGCGACGTCGACGTCGCCTGTGCCCATGATCATACCGGATCCGATGGCGATGTTGCTTGTCGAGGCATCGAAGGAGCCGATCTGGTTGAGGTCGCCTGAGAAGGTCACATTGGATACAACCACGCCCTCGCCTAAGAGGATTTCCGCGATAACTTGCTCGGGCGTGAGGCTGTTGTCGACGATGAGTTGGGCTTGAATTGTCGCTGGGAAAAATACGGATTGGCTTAATAAACAGGCCAATAGAAAGGGAAGGAGGCGGTGGTTCATGAACTCGGTTTCAGCGGGCAATCGGTTGCAAAGTATGGATACCTTCGCAGTCGCCGCATCATGTCGCAACTCATTACCATCCGAGACGTCTGGAAAACCTACCAAGTGGGCGAGCAGCAGGTGCACGCTTTGCGGGGCTTGTCCCTCGACGTCGGCAAGGGTGAGTACACGGCATTGATGGGGCCGTCGGGATCCGGTAAGTCAACGCTTATGAATGTATTGGGTTGCTTGGACACGCCGACTTCAGGGGAGTATGTTCTCAGCGGGGAGAACGTTGGCAGTTTGGACGACGATGCGTTGGCCGACATCCGCAACCGGAGGATTGGCTTCGTTTTCCAGACCTTCAATCTCCTGCCGCGGTACACCGCGTTGGAGAACGTCGCTTTGCCGCTGGTGTACGCGGGCGTCGAAAAATCAGCTCGAATTGAGCGTGCTCGGGAGGTGCTGGACCAGGTGGGGTTGTCGGACCGTATGGATCACAAGCCCAATGAATTGTCTGGCGGGCAACGCCAACGTGTCGCTGTGGCCCGCGCCCTGGTCAACCGGCCAGACATCATTTTGGCGGACGAGCCCACCGGCAACTTGGACTCAACAACGTCAGCTGAAATCATGGCGCTTTTCGGGGCGATTCACCAGGCTGGAAACACGGTAATTGTCGTGACCCACGAGGATGATATTGCGGCGCACACAAATCGGATTGTGCGGCTTGTAGACGGGGTAGTGTCCGGCGACAAATAGTCGTTTATTTGCCGCGTGAAACGCAATGTTATTTCCTCGCTGATTTCGACCGACCTCGTCGGCCAATCGGTCACTGTATGCGGATGGGTCCGCACCTTTCGCAATGACCAATTTTTGGCGGTAAACGACGGTTCCTGTCTGCAAAATTTGCAGCTGGTCCTGGACCGGGACGCAACCGACGAGTCGCTGCGCAAGCTGTTGACAACCGGAGCGGCAATCCGCGCGACCGGACAACTGGTTGAGAGCCAGGGTGGGGGGCAGGCAACCGAAGTCAAGGTCGAGGAGGTCGAAGTGTTGGGCGCCGCCGATCCGGACGAGTTCCCGATTCAGATGAAGCGCCACACAATGGAATTTTTGCGTGAAAAGGCACATTTGCGCTTCCGCACGAGCACGTTCAGCGCTGTCTTCCGCCTGCGCCACGCGCTGCAGTTTGCAATCCACGACTTCTTCAACAGCGACGGCTTCTACATGTTGCACACGCCGATCATCACCGGCAGTGATGCCGAGGGTGCGGGCGAGATGTTCAAGGTTTCGACCAGCGACCCCGACCAGGAGTTTTTCGGCAAACCAGTCAATCTCACCGTCAGCGGTCAGCTCGAGGCCGAACTCGGTGCCATGGCCCTCGGAAAAGTCTACACCTTCGGTCCTACGTTTCGGGCGGAAAATTCGAACACCTCGCGGCATCTCGCTGAGTTCTGGATGATCGAGCCCGAGGTGGCCTTCAACGACCTGAGTGACAACATCGACTTGGCTGAGGCCTGCTTGAAGCACGTGCTTCGCTATGTGCTCGAGCACAATCTTCCAGATCTGGAGTTCTTAGCAAATCGCGAGGCAGAGGCGGAAAAGCAACTTCCCGCGGACAAGCGCAACGCAACAGGACTCATCGAGCGATTGCGCTCTGTTACCGAGGGTGCCTTTGTGAGATTGACCTACACAGAAGCCATCGACCTGCTGCGCCAGAGCAAGCCCTTCAAGAAAAAGAAGTTCAAGTACCCGGTGGAATGGGGCGTCGATTTGCAGAGCGAGCACGAGCGCTGGTTGGTTGAGAAGAAGTTCAACTGCCCGGTGGTGTTGACGGATTATCCCGCCGGAATCAAGGCCTTTTACATGCGCCGCAACGACGACGGGAAAACCGTGGCTGCCATGGACGTATTGGTGCCTGGCATTGGCGAGTTGATCGGTGGATCCCAACGCGAGGAGCGGCTCGAAGTGCTCAAGGAAAAATGCGCCGAATTCAACATTCCAGAGGACCATATCTGGTGGTATTTGGACACGAGGAAATTTGGAACCGCTCCCCACGCCGGTTTCGGCATGGGATTTGAAAGGCTCGTGATGTTCGCAACGGGCATGACGAACATCCGCGACGTCATCCCATTCCCGCGTGCACCGCAAAGCGCAGAATTTTAATGCTCAAGCAGTCCCTCCAACAGAAGTTCCAGCAGAAGCTATCTCCTCAGCAAATCCAGCTGATGAAGCTCTTGCAGGTGCCCACTGTGGAGCTCGAGGCCAGGATCAAGGAGGAGCTTGAGGCCAATCCAGCCCTGGACGAAGGACGCGAAGATGCCGGCGAAACCGATTCGCCGAACGAAGCCGAGAACGAGGGCGTCGAGTCTCGAGACGACTTCGACTACTCGGCCTACCTCGACGACGACACGCCGCAGTACAAGTACCGGGTGAACAACAGCCCTGAACAGCGCGACCACGACATCCCGTTTGGCGGGGGCGAGACTTTTGTCGAACGACTTACCGCACAGCTTGGGCTCCGACAAGTCACAGAGCGGCAGCGTATGCTAGCCGAGCATCTGATTGGCAATCTCGACGAGGCCGGCTACCTGCGCCGTGACCTGTATGCTGTCACGAATGACCTCGCTTTCTCACAAGGCATTGATGCGACGGAAGAGGAACTGGAAACGGTGCTCGCAGTGATCCAGGACCTCGAGCCAGCAGGCGTGGGAGCACGAGACTTGCGGGAATGCCTGCTCCTCCAATTGCGCCGCCGGGAACAGCCAACCGCCTCGACTGCAACGGCCCTAGCCGTTGTCGACAGCCAGTTTGACGCCTTCGCCAAGAAACATTACGACAAGCTCATGGAGCGATTGGACCTCGATGAAGACGCGCTCCGCGAGGCCATAGCCGAAATCACGCGTTTGAACCCGAAGCCGGGAAACTCCTCAAGTGCCTCATCCCGGGCGCCCCAGCAAGTCGTGCCGGATTTCGCCGTTCGGGTTGAAGACGAAGAGCTGCGGCTCGAATTGAACGGCCGCAATGCGCCCGAGCTGAAAATTCGAGCGGAGTACCGCGACCTGCTGGCCGGCTACGTCGCGTCTCCGTCAAAGGAAAAGTCACAGCGTGATGCATTGGTTTTCATCAAGCAGAAAATCGATTCCGCTAAATGGTTCATTGACGCGATCAATCAGCGCCGCCAGACGCTAGCCATCACCATGCGCGCGATTATGAAGCTCCAGGAGCAGTATTTTCTTACGGGCGACGAGACCACGCTGCGTCCTATGATACTCAAGGATATAGCGGAAATTATCGACATGGATATTTCGACCGTCAGCCGCGTGGCAAACAGCAAGTACGTCGAGACGCCCTACGGGACTTTCCTGCTCAAGACCCTCTTCAGCGAGTCGCTTTCGACTGATTCGGGCGAAGAGGTTTCGACGCGTGAGGTGAAGAAAATCCTGCTCAACAAGATCGATGCCGAGGACAAGAAAAAGCCGCTTACCGACGAAAAACTTCGGGACTTGCTCCGCGAGAAGGGCTACCAAATCGCGCGGCGTACGGTGGCGAAATACCGCGAGCAGTTGGGCCGGCCGGTTGCTCGTTTGCGAAAGGAAATTTGATCGCGTGAACTCTTCGTTGTGAACCCGCCATTTTGAATCTCCAGAAATCTCGCCCCGCCGCCCTTATTTCATGGGTGTTACATCCGCTCTGGACGCCGCTCTATTTATTCGGAATTTTGGTTTCCTGCAACCCATATCTCCACATGCAGCCAGCGGTCAGCTGGTACATGGGGGTGGTGTTAATTGTTAGTGTGTTGGCCTCCATCGCCTCGTTGCTGATGATGCAGCGGAGCCGAGGGATTTCTGACCTAGAGGTCAGCGAGCGGAAAGAGCGGTTCGCGCCATTTGCCGTCGTGTTGCTCTACCAAGGGCTGGCGCTGTGGACATTGACCGGATTGCCAGCATACATCCCAGCAGGCTGGATCGCATTGCTGACAGCTCAAATGGTGCTGCTTGCGGTTGCCTTGCTCATCACGACGCGCTTCAAAGCCAGCATGCATATGATGGGCATCACCGGTGCATTCGGCGTGCTCATCTTTTTCAATAGGCAACACGCGCTCGGCCTCGACGCCATGCTTCCATTGGGATTTCTGCTGGCCGGTGGCGTGGCCTGGGCGCGCCTGCGAATAGGGGTCCACAGTGTGCCTGAAGTGCTGGTGGGCAGTTTGCTGGGCTTGTTCGGGATGCCAATTTTACTAGGCATTCTGTTGTAACCATCGCGTTTTCCCTGATGTTCTGGGCGTACTTTAAGTGTGCCATATCCACGTTTGGTGCGTCCCTTTTTTGCTTGCTTCTTTCTTGTGTTTTTTGGCTTTGTGAACCGCGCCAATTTCTAT
>CALACF010000275.1 GCA_937890245.1 uncultured Flavobacteriales bacterium | reverse complement strand
CCAGTGGAATACGCTGCGGGGGGAGGTGCTTTCGGAGGATGCGAGCAGTTTTGATGAGGTGAGCGCGCGGATTGGGATTGTGGGCGTGGAAGGCGTGGATCCTGGGGATTTGACGTGGACGACGCAGGCGGGGGACAAGCGGACGTGGCGGTTTGCCGTGGATTCGGTGGAGCGCTTGGACGTGGCGCAGGATTGGTATTTGAGGGATGGGGGAGAACGCGTGGATACGTTGACGATTCCTTCAGCGCATCAGTTTGAATTTTTGCGCATTGCGACGAATCAGCTGCCCGATCAGTATGTGTCGTTGACGTTTTCGTCGCCAATCTTTGATGGGCAGCAATTGGAGGGCATGTTCCAGCTCGACGGCGTGGATGTGGAGCACGTGAAGGTCGATGGGTCGGTGGTGCGGTTGTATATGCCCGAGCCGGTGGTGGGGTACATGAAAGTGAGTATTGCCCAGGGATTGTTGAATACAGCGGGCGTTCGATTGCCGCATGATTTGGTGCGGAGCGCATATTTTATGGCCGTAAAGCCGGAGGTACGCTTTGTGGGTGAGGGGCATATTGTCCCGAGCGCTGGCGGGGCAAAGCTGCAGATCGAGGCGGCGAGTTTGTCGGCAATCGATGTAAAGGTGTACCGCGTGTTCAGCGAGAATGTGCACCAGTTTTTTCAGGTAAACAGCCTGGGGGGGACAAGCCAATTGCGGCGGGTGGCCCTGCCGATTGCGCAGAAACGCGTGGAATTGAGCATGGACAAGGCGACGGGGTCGTGGAAGAATTACAGCATCGATTTGGGGGATTTGGTGGAGGCGGATCCCGGTGCAGTATACCGGGTAGAGTTGGGATTTATGCCTTCGTACTCCATGTATCCTTGCGATGCTGTGGCGCAAGAGAAATCGATTTCAGCATGGGGCGCTGTGTCGTCTTTGCAGGGCCGGTGGCGGCCGGATGGCTACAGTTATAGGGAGCGGAACAACCCCTGTGACGTGAGCTATTATGTGAATCGCACGGTGGCCAAGAACGTGTTGGTTTCCGATGTGGGGCTGGTGGTGAAGAGCGGTGGTGATGCGTGGAGGGCCTATGTTTCCGATCTGACCACTGGTGCGGCAGTGGCGGGCGCACAGGTTGAACTCATGAACTTTCAGGGCCGCACTGTGGTGTCGGGGACGACCGATGCAAAAGGTGCGGTGACGTTGCAAACGAAACAGGCCACGCCATTTATGGCCGTAGCTACCGTGGGTGTTCAGCGGGGATATGTGAAGTTGCAGTCGGGTGAGAGTTTGTCGGTCTCAGGATTTGACGTGGGCGGCGTGGACGTTGAAGAAGGCGTGCAGATGCTGTTGTATACCGAGCGCGGTATGTGGCGCCCGGGGGACACTGTATTTTTGAACGGTGTGCTGGATGATATCAGTGCACAGCTGCCCGAGACCTTGCCCATCACATTGCAGGTGACCGATCCGCAGGGCAAGTTGATGATTCGCCGGGTGCAGCAGCGCGGGACGGGCCGAATTCTTCCGTTTCACTTCAGCACGGGAGTGGACGCGCCGACAGGTACCTATAGTGTAGCTGTCCAAGTGGGTGCAAAAACGTACCGGAAGTCGATTCCCGTCGAGACGATCTTTCACAACCGGCTGGATATCGCCTTGAGCGTGGAAGGGGGTGCCAGCGGTACGAGCGGCCGGATCGATGCCAGTTCAATGGATGTGCCTGCGCAGTTGGACGTCGAGTCGGAGTGGTTGACCGGGGCGCCGGCGTCTGGCTTTAAGTACGAAATCAAGGGGGAAATTGCGAAGGACCCGAACGCATTTGACGATGCCTACGAGGACTACAATTTTTTCAATTATGGACAAAGTGTGACTGCGCTTGGCGATGAGGTGCTGGCTGAAGGCATCTTGGATGTCAAGGGGCGCGCTTCAGCCGGATTGAAATTGCCCTACATGAAGAACAATCCGGGGCCGCTGGTGTTGGCAACCCACAGCCGGGTGTACGAGCCGAGTGGGCGCTTTAGTATGAATTCAACCGCGCTCAAACTCTCGCCTTTCAAGGCGTACGTCGGCATGAAATTGCCCGCGGTGAATAGCAGGGGGTACTTGGAGTCAAAGGCCGCACATCTGATTGATTTGGTGCGACTGGATGCAGATGGAGAGCCGGAGACAGGGCGCGTTAAAGTGGAGGTTTTCGAGCTTGATTGGTCCTGGTGGTGGTCGCATCGGAGCGGCCACGCTGCGCGTCTGAACAGCGGCATTGAACGGCTTGTATCGACCACGGAAATTTCCATGAAGGCCGGTCGGGGTGTATTTGAATTGGCATTGGAAGATGGCCAATGGGGGCGGCATTGGATCGTCGTCACGGATTTGGAAAGCGGGCACAAGACGTCGGATGTGGTGTACTTGGATTGGTATTCGAGCCGGGGAACAGGGCGCCGGGACAGCCCAGAAGTGGTGGAAGTTTTGGAGCTGAGTTTGGATGAGGAGCAATACGAGGTGGGGGAGATGGCGGTGTTGACGGTGCCTAGTTCGGCCGGGGGACGCTTGTTGTTGAGCTTGGAAAACGGGCGCAAAC
>CALACF010000274.1 GCA_937890245.1 uncultured Flavobacteriales bacterium | reverse complement strand
GTGAAGATGCACTTTGAGGCCGTCGCGGGTTGGATCCCTGGTTGGAGTGACTGGGGACGGGGCGTCTCGTGGCATTTCCGCTGCTTGGCAGCCATCGGGCATTCGACAGCGCCGGGCTTGCCCATGCCACTCGAGCGCATGGAATTGGTCGGCGGCCCGAACAGCATGCGCGGCTGGCTCGCACAAACCTTGGGCCCCGGCGGCTTCGACAAATCGCAATCCGGCGAAATTTATGCCCGTGGAGACATGCGCCTTGAGGCCAATCTAGAGCTGCGGCTCCAACTGGGAAAGGGCTGGTCTATCGCCGGATTTACCGACGCCGGCAATGTGTGGATGACCACGCCAGATGCACTGCGCCCGGGGGCCGACTTCCAATGGGACCGCTTTGCCGGTGAGATCGCCGTGTCAATGGGGGCCGGCCTTCGGTTTGACTTTGAGTACTTCATGGTGCGCCTCGACGCGGGGCGTCCCGTGAGGTCGCCTGTCATCGGCGAGGACATCAAGCAGGGCGCGTGGTCGTTTCATCCGGCCGTTGCCTTGCCTTTCTGAGTACATTTGCGAAATCATGGTTAAGGATCAAGGAAAACCGACAGGGGAAGGTGAGGATATGGGCTGGTTCAAGCGGATCAAGTCTGGGATTACGACGAAAACCGCGGAAAAAAAGGAGATCCCCGAGGGCCAGTGGTATCAGTGCCCGTCGTGCAAGACGGTGACCGCTTCAAAAGAGCACGAGGAGCAGTTGTGGGTTTGCCAGCACTGTGAGCACCATGCGCGCATCGGTTCGAAGGAGTACTTCAGTTTTCTGTTTGACGACGGCAAGTTTCGCGAGCAACAAGCCAAGATGATTTCGGGCGATCCGCTCAAATTCAAGGACACAAAAGCCTATGTCGATCGGCTCGAGAGCTCGAAGGCGAAGACGGGGCTCAAGGATGCATTGCGAACGGGCGTGGGAGAAATTGACGGGCGCTCTGCCGTCATTTCCTGTATGGACTTTGGTTTCATCGGCGGATCAATGGGGTCTGTCGTAGGCGAGAAAATCGCCAAGGGAATCGAATATGCCATCAAAAATGAAATGCCGTTCATCTGCATCACCAAGAGCGGTGGAGCGCGGATGATGGAAGCTGGACTTTCGCTGATGCAGATGGCGAAAACGAGCGCCAAGCTGTCGCTTTTGGCGCGGGCGGGGCTGCCTTATATAGTCGTGCTCACCGACCCGACCACGGGCGGCGTCACGGCGTCATTTGCCATGCTCGGCGACATCCACATTGCAGAGCCAAAGGCCTTGATCGCTTTTGCTGGGCCGCGCGTGGTAAAATAGACCATAGGCAAGGACTTGCCAAGCGGCTTCCAGCGTTCTGAATTCTTGAAGGAGCACGGTTTCGTCGATCGCATCGTGCAGCGCAAGGACCTCAAAGAGATGCTCTCGAATTCGATCCGGCTGTTGCTCGATTGACCATAGGGCCAACCCGTCGATTGAGCATTAGGTAGCTAAAGAATGAGGTAGTACTTTTGCGCCTTCGAACCATTGGTTTGCATCACGAATATCTAAAAGATTTCACACATGTACCTGGACACCGCAAAAAAAGAAGAATTCTTCGCCAAGCACGGCAAGAACGCCCAAGACACGGGCAGCCCTGAAGGGCAAATCGCAATGTTCTCATTCCGCATCGCCCACTTGACGGGCCATCTGAAGGGGAACCACAAGGATTACAACACGCAACGCTCATTGATCCGCTTGGTCGGAAAGCGCCGTCGTTTGTTGGACTACTTGGTAAAGAAAGACATCGCCCGTTATCGCGCGATCGTGAAAGAATTGGGTCTTCGTCGCTAAGACTTGGCCCGACCCATGGGTGTGTTTTGCGTGAGTACTTCGCGGGGCACACCCTTTTTTTATAATAGACCGCGCTGAAGGAAAGGCCTTCACGCATCATCAAGTACTGTATGTTCTAGGAAATGAATATTATCAATCAGACCATCGATTTAGGTGATGGTCGCCCCGTTCACATTGAATCGGGCAAACTTGCCAAGCAGGCCCACGGATCCGTGGTCGTGCGACAAGGCGACACCATGCTTCTCGCTACAGCGGTTAGCAATTTCGAGGCTTCAGAAGGCGTAGACTTCTTGCCCCTCACGGTAGACTACCGCGAGAAATATGCGGCAGCTGGCCGCTTCCCAGGTGGATTCTTCAAGCGCGAGGCGCGTCCGAGCGATACGGAGGTGCTGACCATGCGTCTTGTCGACCGTGCCCTGCGCCCAACCTTCCCGTCGGATTACCACGCGGAAGTTCAGGTCATGGTTCAGGTCATGTCTATCGATGAAGTGAACATGCCCGACTGTTTGGCTTGTTTGGCTGCATCAGCTGCATTGGCCGTAAGTGACATCCCGTTTGACGGGCCGATCACGGAGGTGCGCGTAGCCCGCGTCGACGGCAAGTACATTATCAACCCAACCCACGCCGAACTTGCTACGGCAGACATGGACATGATGATTGCCGGTTCACTCGACAGCATCATTATGGTGGAAGGTGAAATGGACGAAGTGTCAGAGGACGATATGCTTGACGCAATTGCCGCAGCCCACGTTGCCATCAAGAAGCAATGTGAGGTGCAGGTTGAATTGACCAAGCTCGCTGGCAAAGAAGTCAAGCGTACTTATAGTCACGAGGTGCACGATGCCGACTTCAAGAAGGAGGTAATCGACGCGTTGTACGACAAGTGCTACGAAGTGGCCGCACGCGGTGTTGGCAAGGACGAGCGTTCTGCTGCGTTCCGCGTGATCAAGAACGACTACGTGAACAGCGTGAAAGAGTCTGGACGCGAAGTGGATTCAAACATGCTCCGCGACTATATCAAAGCCGCTGAAAAGAAAGCCGTTCGCGACCTCGTATTGAACGAAGGCAAGCGTCTTGACGGCCGCTCTACGACGGACATTCGCCCCATCTGGTGCGAAGTGGACTACCTGCCAGGACCTCACGGTTCAGCATTGTTCACCCGTGGAGAGACACAGAGCTTGACTACGTTGACCTTGGGAACCAAGGACGATCAGCAGATGATCGACGGCGCATTCAGCCAACGTCACGACAAGTTCCTTTTGCACTACAACTTCCCTCCGTTTTGCACGGGTGAGGCCCGCTTCTTGCGCGGCACCAGCCGTCGCGAGATCGGCCACGGAAACTTGGCATTGCGCGCCTTGAAAGGCATGTTGCCAAGCGTTGAAGATTGTCCTTACACCATCCGTTTGGTGAGTGAGGTTCTCGAGTCAAACGGTTCGTCTTCAATGGCGACAGTTTGCGCAGGAACCTTGGCTCTGCTCGACGGCGGTGTGAACATGAAACGTCCGGTTTCCGGAATCGCCATGGGCATGATCACTGACGGTGAAGGCAAGTACGCTGTCTTGAGCGATATCCTCGGTGACGAGGACCACCTCGGAGACATGGACTTCAAAGTAACGGGTACTGAAAAAGGCATCACCGCTTGTCAGATGGACATCAAGGTGAAAGGTCTCTCTCAGGAGCAGTTGCGCAAAGCCCTCATGCAAGCCCACGATGGCCGCAGCCATATCTTGGGTGAGATGATGAAGACAAAGTCTGTTGCGAGCGAGGACTACAAGGACCACGCACCACGGATTGTTACCATCGAAATCCCAACCGAGTCTATCGGACCGATCATCGGACCTGGAGGAAAGATCATCAAAGAGATCCAAGATGTTACCGGAGCCAACATCTCGATCGACGAGGTGAACGGCAAGGGAATCGTTGAGGTTTCAGCGACGGACAAGAGCAAGATTGACGCTGCACTTTCACGCATCAAGTCAATTGCATTCCCTCCAACTGTAGAGATCGGAGAAGAGTACGAAGGCATGGTGAAAACCGTGATGCCTTACGGCGCCTTTGTCGAAATCCTTCCTGGAATGGATGGACTCTTGCACATCTCTGAACTTGAGTGGCACCGCGTTGAGCAAGTTTCTGACGTGATCAAGGAAGGCGAGTTGGTTAAATTCAAAGTAACCGGACGCGACCCGAAGACTGGCAAGCTCAAGTTGAGCCGCCGCGTGTTGATGGAGAAGCCTGAAGGATACGTCGAGCGCAGCAACGACCGTGGAGACCGTGGTGACCGTGGTGACCGCCGTGACCGCCGTGACCGTGGTGACCGTGGTGATCGTCGCGACCGCGGAAACAGCCGCGACTGAGAACCGAGGCGATTAAATCGCTGACTCTCAAACGAAGAAGAAAAGGGCCGGTGCGAATTCGTTCGCACCGGCAACTTTTTTAATGTACTCACGTCTAATACAGGCGCAACCACCCGTCCATGAGACAGCTAAAAATTACGAAACAGGTCACCAACCGGGAGACTGCTTCACTTGATAAGTACTTGCAGGAAATCGGCCGTGTCGATTTAATCACTGCTGAGGAAGAAGTGGAACTGGCCCGGCGCATCAGGCAGGGAGAC
>CALACF010000273.1 GCA_937890245.1 uncultured Flavobacteriales bacterium | reverse complement strand
AGCGTGGCCTTGGCTACGCGTACAACGGCGACGCCTTCGACGAACAAACCTCGTACTCCCTTGGGTACGGCGAACACCCGCCCGCCATGGGCATCGACTTTTTCGAGGGACCCTACCAAGACAGCGACGGCATAGACAACCCCTTGACCAGCGTGTTCACCGATGCTGTAGATTCCTTGGGCATTCCGTACGGTGGCATTGGCATCGGATATGGCGATGGAATCGCAGACAACGAACGCTATGGGATGCGCAAGTTTCTGTACTACAACTGGTCCAGCGGCATTGATGGCCAACCTTCACAGGCCTCCCATTACTACAACTACATGCGCGGCTACTGGCGCAACGGCCAGCGGATGGTGTATGGCGGAAATGGCATTACAGAGGCGTCCGGTGCAGATCCCAGCATCCCCGCAGATTACATGTACCCAGGCGATACGGATCCAAACCAGTGGGGAACGCAGGGCATCGCCGTCGACCCCTGGACCGAGCAAACGGCAGGCAACCCGCCTGGCGATCGACTTTTCTTGCAGAGCGCTGGGCCCTTCACATTGGAGCCGGGCGACTACAACAATATCACAGTGGGAATGGTTTTTGCCCGTGCCGAGGCTGGCGAGCCCTTTGCCAGCGTGGAGTTGCTGCGCATTGCCGACGACAAGGCCCAAGCCCTATTTGACAACTGCTTCGAAATCGTCTCTGGCCCCGACGCGCCGGACGTAACGATCCGGGAGTTGGACCAGGGACTCGTCCTGTTTTTGACCAATACCAATCCGATCTCGAACAACTTCCAGGAGACCTATCTCACCTTTGACCCCAGCACGCCCGCCAGTGCAACCACAGGCGAGCCGCTCGATTCCGCTGCCCGAAGCTATTCGTTTCAAGGCTACAAAGTGTACCAGGTCCTCGATGACAAAGTGGGGCCAGACGAGCTAGAAGACGTGGCGAAATCACGACTGATCGCACAATGCGACGTCGAGGACGACATTGAGCAGATCATTGACTACGCATTCGATGCTTTGTTGGGGTTGTCAGTGCCCACCCTCATGGTGGATGGTGAAAACGACGGGATCCGGCACAGCTTTCAAGTGACAAAGGATGCCTTCGCACAGGGAAGCACTGCGCTGATCAACTACAAGACGTACCACTTTATGGCCATCGCCTATGGCTACAACAATTACGAGCCGTTCAACACGATCAACGGAACTGGGCAGAACAAGCAATTTCTGGGTTCACGCAAGGGGGCTGTCGGATCGATTCGCAGTTTTTCCGCCATTCCCCACCCCGTTGCATCACAGGCTGGTGGTACTATTCAGGCGGCGGACTATGGCGATGGCGTTTCGCTGACCCGCCTGGAAGGCAAGGGATGCGGCGACAATATTCTGGACATCGATGCCGCAACTGAGGCGCGCATCGTCGCCGAGGTACGCGTGCCCGAAGTGACTTACGTGGCCGGCGCTGGTCCGGTGGCCGTTTACGTGGTCGACCCCTTGAAGGTGCCTTTCGGCGACTTTGAGCTGCGCCTTGCGCCAGATCGCGAGGACATCTACCCAGACAGCGACCCCGAGGCGTGCTTCTGGCAGCTGACCAACTTGACCCTGCTCAACGACGAGGATCCCGACAACGACCTGGACGCCGTGCGCACATCACAGGACGCTATTTCCGTGCGCAACGAAGATTTGCTCATGGACTGGGGACTGGCTGTGACGTGGGAGCAGTACGACTACCCGAACGAAAAGAAGTTCACCGAGCCGCTTGCAAGCACGATTGAGTTTGACGATCCGACCCAGCCTTGGCTCGGAGGATTGGCAGACCAAGAGGGCATCGGAAACTTCTACAACTGGATCCGCTCGGGCAACCAAGAGACGCCCGATGGGACGCCGACCTATGAAGCTGTCTTTGACGACATGAAGCCGGGCGACCCCTTCGATGAGGACGAGGTCTACGAAGGCATTCTCGGTGGAACCTGGGCGCCGTATGCGCTGGTTTCTTGGACCGACAACATCACTTTTGAGGACGGAAGCACGTCGGCCTACCCCGCTGTTGCGCCGACCATCGAGTCGCTCAAGGGCAACCTCGGACCGATCACCGAGGCCATCTCGGGTATCAACAACGTGGACGTCGTCTTGACATCGGACAAGTCGCTTTGGACGCGTTGCCCCGTATTGGAGATGCAGCCAAACGAAGCGCTCGCGCAGAACCTCACCGGGGAGACCCCAGAGAAGATGCATCTGCGGCGCCACGCATCGGTCGACAAGAACGGACTGACGGAAGACGAGGGCGGAAACGCCAGCCAGGCAAACTTGACCGGCCCTGAAGGCATGGGCTGGTTCCCTGGATATGCCATCGACATCGGCACGGGAGAGCGCCTCAACATGGCCTTCGGTGAAGACTCTTGGGCTTCAGCAGACAACGGAAAGGACATGTTGTTCAATCCGTCCAACCGCTTGACGGGCTCGCTTGGGCAGGCGTATGCCGGTGGACAGCACTGGATTTACATCTTCAAGAACCAGCAGTTCGCAGATGACAACAGCGGGCGTGTGCCTGCCTACGACCAAGGCGCATTCCTGTACGACGCCCTCGGGGCCAACTTCTCTTCTACCATGCAACGCCGCGTATTCCGCGCTTGCACGTGGGTGGGTTCATCGCTGCTCAACGATGGTTTCGAGATGCTCAGCCCGCAAGACGGGCTGGTGCCCGGACGTGTGAAGATTCGTCTTCGTGTTGCCAAGCGGTACGAGCGATACTCGGACTCAGAATCCGATGTAGACTTGATCGACGGCTCGGTGAACAACAACAACAATATCTACACCTTCTCGACCCGCGACGTTGCATCAGAAGTGCTCAGCAATCCAACCTTGATTGAAGAGCTGGAGAACATCCGCATCGTACCCAATCCGTACTATGCCATGAGCAAGTACGAGACCAGCAAACTCGACAACCGGATCAAGGTTACAGGGCTGCCAGAAGAGTGCACGGTGCGCATCTACAATATTCAGGGCACCCTGATCAGAACCTACCAGAAGGCCGATCCTTTGACCTTCCTAGACTGGGACCTGAAGAATAGCAGAAACGTGCCCATCGCTGGTGGGCTCTACATCGTACACGTGGACGTGCCGGGAGTCGGCGAAAAAGTCCTCAAATGGTTCGGCGTTATGCGCCCAACCGATCTCGACAACCTCTAAGCATTGGATTTCAAAGCATTCACAAGCATGAAACGCATTTCACTCCTCAGTCTGACACTGGCCGCTTTGGCCGTGAGCAGCACAGCTTTTGCGGGCAACCCGGACCGCGCCGGATCAGCTGGCGCAGGCCAACTGCTGATGAACCCCTGGTCTCTCAGCACGGGTCTCGCCGGTTCGAATATGGCGACCATTACCGGTGTTGAAGCTGGGTTCTTAAACGTGGCCGGCATGGCCTTTGTCGAACGCACAGAATTGGCCTTTTCAAGCCAGCAGTACTTGGTGGGATCCGGCATCACCTTGAACAGCTTGGGCTTTGTTCAAGCAATGGGATCCGGTGTTTTGGGCGTGACCGTGACCTCTATGGGCTTCGGCGATATTCCGATTACAACCGAGGATTTGCCGGAGGGCGGGATTGGCTCGTTCTCGCCTTCCTTCTCGAACATCGGCATTTCATACGCAAAAGCCTTCAGCGAATCGATTTACGGCGGCATGACGCTGCGCATCATTTCGGAGAGCATTTCGAATGTGCGGGCTGGTGGCATTTCAATCGATGCCGGCATTCGCTACAACGCGGGTGACGACGGACGCTTGAAGTTCGGTATTTCGCTCCGCAACGTAGGACCGCCCTTGCGTTATGGAGGCGATGGAATGACCCTCACTGCAACACCACAAGGCCAGGCGGAGAGCTTGACTTTGATGGTGCGTTCTGAACGCTTCGAGATGCCCTCACTCGTGAACATCGGCTTTGGCTACGAAATCTTCCGCAAGGAGAGCTTGGCATTGGTCGGCACTGGACAATTCACTTCAAATAGCTTCACGAAGGACAATTTTTCCGGCGGACTCGAACTCGACTTCAAAGACCGCGTGCAACTTCGCGTAGGATACCAGCACGAAGAAGGCCTGGGGTCAGATGAAACACGGACCAACGCCTTCACAGGTCCCAGTGCAGGTTTTTCTGCCAAGTTTCCAACGAATGGTGACGGATTCATTGGCATCCATTACGGATACCGCACAACCAACCCATTTGACGGTACGCACTCGCTTGGGTTCAACATCTCCATCTAATGGTTGATGTGCGGGCAGTGGCCCAGTGGCTGCTGCTGCTGGGGTGCATATTCAATCTAGCTGCGGGGAATCAAGCCATTGCACAGGGCGTAGAAGCCCAGTTCCAGAAGGGCTACGCCATTGCGGTAAGCCCCGAGCCAACTTCCAAGCAATACGCCGACGCCGGCATCCGTGACATCGCTGCCGCTTGTGCGCCCGCGACGGCCTTGCGCGATTTGGAGTGGAACAACGTGAGGGCCCTACTCGAAAACGGAGGCTCGCTTTGGTACGACCGGGCAATTGACAAGGGCGCCTACATGGTCCCGCGCGATGGCGGGGTTAGTGTGGTTTACGGCGGCGCGCTATGGATGGCGGGCATTTCGCCAGACCAGCAACTAAAACTCGCAGCCGTCAAGTACCGCAACAGCGGAAATGATTTCTGGCCCGGACCGCTTTCAAACGACGGCACGGCCGAAACGGACGAGGCCACCTGCAACGCGTACGACGCGTTCACAATTTGCGAGCGGAGTGACGCCATGCGCCACCGCCAGTACTTCGAGTGCCTCAACGACCCCAATTGCGATCTCGCCACGGAATTCCCCGACGGCTATTCCATCCCTTCCTATTTCTACGACTATCCCGCCCACGGAAACGTCGCCTTAAGCCAGGATTATTACATCGCGCCATTTTCCGACTTCAACGGCGATGGGACCTACGACCCCTCAACGGGAGACTACCCATGGTATGATTTCCTCCAGGAGATTGATTGTGCCAATCGAAGACGCGAAGACCTCGTGCCCCTGTACGGTGACCAGACCTATTACTGGGTGTTCAACGACAAGGGAAATGTGCACACCGAGAGCCAAGGCGAGCCGATCGGCATGGAAATCCGCGCCCAGAGCTTTGCCTTTTCTACCAACGACGAGGTGAACAACATGACCTTCTGCAACTACGTCTTGATCAACCA
>CALACF010000272.1 GCA_937890245.1 uncultured Flavobacteriales bacterium | reverse complement strand
GTACGAGCAGTTGAGGCTTCATCTGAAATCGAAGTTGCGTTGGCAGATTCAGCAGAACGAGCAGTGGTAGCTTCAGCAGCAATCGCATCAGCATTGACACCTTCTGCAGCACGAGCAGTGGTAGCTTCAGCTGAGATGGCCGAGACGTTGGCCCCAATGCCTGAAGAGGCAGTTGCAGCGTTGGCGTCTACCAAGTTTTGCAAAGCACCCTCAACGCCCATGGCACGAGTCGTCTCATCGTTGAGATCACCCTCGACAACATCGATGCGAGCATTGGCATCAGAAAACTGTCCTGAAACAGCGATAGAATTAATGGCAAGTGTGGCAATTTCCGAGTTCATCAAGCCTTCAACAGCTTGGGCGCGGGCCTCTTCAGCATCCACCCGACCATCGACATACGTCTTATTGGTCATGTGGTCGCCCGAAACCGGAGCAAGCGTCGAAAGCACGTAACCTGTGAAGGTTCCGTTGCTGGCGATGATGTTCGTCGCATTCAACGTTCCACCGACCGTCAAGGTCGTGACGCCGTCAGCCGTAGACAAGTCACCTCCATCGAGATCGAAGTGATCGTTGTCGTCCACCAATGCACTCAATGCAGAAAGCGACGAAGTCAAGCCCAGGAGCTCGCCGTCGTTTGACTGAACCATGCCTAGGAGGGTGGCAACATCGTCCGAGTTGGTTGCGGAGGCAGCAGCATTTGCCGTGTTCGCGGCTGCAGCTGTTGCAATGTTTGTAGTGGCCTGGTCTAATTGGCCTTGCAATCCAGCATCTCCAGAAGTCCGATCTGAAACCTCTTGGGCCAGATCAAGCGTCAGCGCGTCGATGGCATCCTCGTTCCCATTGAGGGCGAAGAGCGCAACGGGCACCGCCGTGACTTGGATATTGCCGAAGGACTCAAAGCCGCTTCCGCTGTTCACCTCGACTTGGAAGGCATATCCGCCCTGAGCCCAATCGACCGAGGTCAATCCACTGGCCCCGGCGACGCTGCCGATTTCAAGGTTTAGAAGTCCGAATCCGTCGGTTACCACAGTACCGTGGGTTTCCGTCCAGACGGACTGGTCGTTGGCATCTGTCAAAGTAAACCTCACATCAAGTGTGGCATTTTCCAGTGCATTTCCGGCCCCATCACGTGCCACTGCCTGGTAGGCAATGCCGTAGCTTTGTTGGGCTTGAGTTATTTGACCTAACACTAAAATTAGGGTGGTCATAAGGAGAGTACGCATCAATTTCATCTCGGTTAAGATTTCTCAGACATGAAGATACGATATATAATTCGATAAACAAGCAGTTTTCATCGACCAATGCAAAATATTCCTCTTTAGGCCAATTTTTCCATGCTTATATATAATGTCACAGTGTGCGTAGATCCCACCATCGAGTACGAATGGAACAAGTGGATGCTCGCCGAACATGTCCGCGAAGTCCTGGCCACAGGATGTTTCACAGCCTTCTCTTTGTTGCGCGTTGAAGCCGACGGCGTCGAGGAACCCACGTATGCTGTCCAATACAGCTGTGCCAGCAAATCTAAACTGGAGACGTATCAGAAGGAGCACGCCCCCGAGCTGCAGAAGAAAACTTTGGAGCGCTGGGGTGAAAAGGTGCTCGCCTTTCGAAGTATACTTCACACGGTGGCCGAGGGCCATCTGAACAGTTGAGCGATGCGTGGTAAAAAAACCAGCGGGCCCGTGCGGGCAAAAAAACATTTGGGGCAGCACTTCTTGCGGTCACCCTTGGTGTCTGAACGGATGGCTGATGCATTGAAGGATGAGCGATGGTCACAGGTTTTGGAGGTCGGCCCTGGAACGGGCGCCCTGACCCAGCCTTTGTTGACGCGCTTTGGCGACAAGGTCCGCGTGGTCGAGCTGGATCTCGAGTCGGTGGCCTTCTTATACGCTGCGCCATGGATTTCAAGAGATCAAGTTGTGGCAGGCGACTTGTTGCGCATGACGCCCGAGCAGCTGGGCATGGACGGGAACTTTGCGGTGGCCGGCAACTTCCCGTACAATATTTCGAGCCAGATCCTTTTCAAGGTGCTCGACTGGCGAACGCAGGTGCCCGAATTGGTCGGCATGTTCCAAAAGGAGGTGGCCGAACGGGTTTGCTCTGGGCATGGCTCTCGGGTGTACGGCATCCTCTCAGTGCTGATGCAGACCTATTATAGGTGTGACTACTTGTTCACAGTTCCGCCCGAGGCATTTGAGCCGCCGCCCAAGGTGCACAGTGGAGTGATGCACATGGTCCGCACACCTGAACGCGATCCCGATGTTGAACACGAGGCGCTGGTTCGGGTGGTAAAAGCTGGCTTCGGTCAACGGCGCAAGACGCTGCGCAACGCTTTGCGCGCTGGGGGATATTCGCTTGAAGGGATTCCCGAAGCATGGCTAGGACTGCGCGCTGAGCAACTGTCGGTGGAAGACTTTGCTGAA
>CALACF010000271.1 GCA_937890245.1 uncultured Flavobacteriales bacterium | reverse complement strand
CCGACCCGCGAAGACATTGATCCGGTTCGTTTTATCAGCAATCGCAGCTCAGGAAAAATGGGGTTGGCACTGGCCCGCGAACTCGCACAAAGGGGCGCAGAAGTCGACCTGGTATGCGGCCCCATCTCCGAGGAGCTCCGCGACGAATTGCTCGCCGAACAAAGCGACTTGGCCCAGCCGCTGATTCGGCTGATCAACGTAGAAACGGCCCTCGAAATGCATGCAGCCGCCCTCGAAGCCCTAGCGCGCGAACCCGCCTGCGACTTAATAATAGGCGCAGCAGCAGTCGCCGATGCGCGCCCCGCAGTCGCCATCGACGGAAAGGCCAGCGGCACTGCCCTGCCGGACCAAATCGAGCTCGTCCGCAACCCCGACATCCTCGCTGACCTCTCCGCACGCCGCCCGGCATCGTGCTTCGCCGTCGGCTTTTCTCTGACGAGCGACGATGGCCTCGAGGCTGCAAAACGCAAGCTCGTGTCAAAAAAATGCGACCTCATCATCCTCAATACGCTCGCTGACAAAGGAGCTGGCTTCGGTCACAAAACGAATCGCATTCGGATGGTGTGGCCTGACAACAGAATTGATAGCTTTGAGTTGAAGTCAAAGCGGGAAGTCGCGGCCGACATCATCGACGCGTACCAAGCCCACCTCGACAAAACGTAATCGCAAAACGTAATCGCACAGCACACGATGCAATATCTACTCAACGCTTCTCGATTGGCATTCATCGCTATCTGCAGTTTGGCAACCTCACATGTACACGTTCGCGCGCAAGAACTGAACTGCCAGGTGTCCGTCATGGCTCCACAGGTCAGCAATGTCGAGGCTTCCGTCTTCGACCAACTCGAAACAGACATCATGGAGTTCATGAACGGGCGGCGGTGGACGCAGGACGAGTTCACCCTCGAGGAACGGATTGAATGCAGCATCCAAATCACCATTAGCAAGGCGCAAACGCCCGTTGACTTTCAGGGAAGCATCCAAGTGCAAGCCTCTCGGCCCGTGTACAATAGCGACTACAACGCGCCGATGTTCATGATCAACGACAACGACTTCAACCTGAGTTACACGCCAGGGAGAATGATGCAGTACAGCCCCGATCAGTTTCGAGACAATTTGACCAGTGTACTGGCATTCTACGCGTATTTGATTCTGGGCATCGACTACGACAGCTTCAGTTTTGAAGGCGGCACAGCGATGTACATGAATGCGCAAACGGTGGTGAGCAACGCCCAGACCTTGAGCAATCCCCCACCGGGATGGAGCGCTTCTGACGGCCGACAAAGTCGCTATGCCCTGGTCGACAACATCTTGAGCCAAACCTTTCGCCCGCTTCGCCGCTGTTATTACGACTACCATCGCCGCGGCTTGGACGTTGCTTACGAGAACCCGAGCCAAGCGCGCAAGGTCATCTCCGACGCGATCATCGCTCTGCGCACGGTGCATCGCATCCGCCCAGCTTCGTACAACATGCAAACCTTCTTCCTTGCAAAGCATCGAGAACTGGTCAACCTATTTGGCGGGACGCCCGAAGGGGAGCGCGCCCGCATTTTGCCTGTATTGAAATTGATCGATCCGGGCAACATCGAGTCGTACGACAACGGCATGGGCTGATGCTACGCCGGCTCACCATCGAAAATTTCGCCCTCATTGAACGGGCGGACATCTGCTGGGCGGTCGGCTGGACTGCACTGACCGGGGAAACGGGCGCGGGCAAGAGCATCGTGCTCGACGCGCTCGGCCTGGTATTGGGCGCACGAGCCGACGCCAGCATTTTGCGCGACGCGGACAAGAAATGCATTGTTGAAGCCCAATTCAACCTGGCCCCCGCCGCCGCTCAATTTGCTCTATCCCACGACCTCGACACGGCCGACGGCTGCGTGACCATACGCCGGGTGATTGCTAGCGGCGGACGCTCCCGCGCCTTTGTCGGCGACGAGCCTGTCAAGCTGAACCTATTGCGCGTACTGGGCGCGCTACTCGTGGACTTCCACGGACAGGACGACGGCCACAGGCTGTTTGCCGCCGACGGTCGTCTTCATGCCATCGACGCCGAAGGGGGCGCCAAACTGGCAGGGCTGCTGAAGAAATATTCAGAGGCCTTCGAGGCATTGCGGTTATTGCAGGCTGAGCGGGCGGCGTGTTTGGCGCCGAGCACTGAGGGCAGCAGCGGAGATCTGGACTACTTGCAATTCCAGCGCGACGAGTTGGACCAGGCCGGGCTCGAGGGCTTGGACTGGAGCGGCTTGGAAGCTGAGCTTTCGACGCTGGAGCACGCCGAAGAAATTCAGCTCGCCTTGGGCGCGGGCCTGGGGGCCTTGCGCGAGGGCGACGGCGACGGCGCTGGGGCAGACGCCTTGACCCGTATTCAGCAGGCCATCGCATCGCTGGGCCATGCTGAAAAAGCAAGTCCCGCCTGCCGTGCAATTGGCGAGCGCCTTCGAAGCGTTCGAATCGAACTTGAGGACGTTGTCGGAGAAATTGAACAGACGGCCGAAAATGTAGTGGTCAACCCTTCAAAACTCGAGCGTCTATCAGCGACACGGGACACCGCAATGCGTCTGATGGCCAAACACAGCGCCACGGATCCCGGAGAATTGCTCGAACGAAAAGCCGAACTGAGCGCCAGACTCGAATCTGCACAGCATCGCCTCAAGCGGCTTGCAGCCTTGGATGGGGAGATTGCTGAAGCGGTTGAACTGACCGAACATCGAGGCTTGTTGCTGCACGAGCGCCGCAGTGAAGCCGCCCGTGCCTTGGCCCGAAAAACAGTCGAGATGCTCAAGGGGCTGAAGATGCCCGCTGTAGAGTTGAATTGGGATTGGAGGCAATTGGAAGCGCCTGCCGCGCACGGCCTCTATGGCCACAACTTGATGTTCTCTGCCAATCCCGGCCACCAGGCCCAGCCCATTGAAAAAGTTGCTTCAGGCGGAGAGCGCAGCAGATTGCTGTTGGCAATCCGGGCTGTACTGGCCCAACACGCCGAGGTGCCGACCTTGATTCTCGACGAAATAGATACGGGCGTCAGCGGAGAAGTGGCCGATCGCATGGCCCGCTTGATGGCAAGTATCGCCGAAAACACGCAGGTCATCACCATCACGCATCTGCCCCAGGTAGCAGCCTGCGCTCCGCATCAGCAGCGCATTTCCAAGCATACAGACGGAGGGCGAGCCCGCACACAAGTCGAGGCGCTCGACGAGTTACAGCGCGTGGAAGAATTGGCCGGAATGCTCAGCGGTTCAGAAATCACCGACGACGCGCGGGCCCAAGCAAGGCAGCTGCGCGCCGCAACCTAGAACGCTTAGAAGGTCATATCCAAACCGATCGACGGAAGGAATGGCAACTGATCCACCCGCTCACCGGTGATCCTGTTGATGTAAAATACATTTGCCCGGCTATACACGTTTGTCACGCTCGCCGTGGCATCGAGTTCGTAGCGATCGCTGAACTTGATTTTACGTCGAAGCGACAAATCGAGGCGGTGGTACACAGGCAAGCGCCCCGCGTTGAGATCTGCGAACAATATGCCGAGCTCGCTCGGGTTCGTGGTCAAGTAATCTGAACCAACGCCGTCCCCTACTGCGACCGGCTGGTAGTAGCCCTGCGTCTGGGTGAAGGGCAGGCCTGATCCGAGGTTCCAGCGGAAGGAAGCCTCCCAATCGAGCGATTTGCCCCAGCGGCGCGAGGCCAGGAAATTTACGTTGTGACGGCGGTCAAAAACGGGGTCGTACCACTGGAATCCATCCCAACGGTCGACGTTGCCAAGCGAATACACGAGCCACACGTAGTTGAACTTGTCCTCGTACTTCAGGACGAAGTCAATGCCCTCAGCGCGGCCCGTCTCCACGATGAAGTCCTTGCGCTGGGCGTCGGGAACCTCATAGTACTCGGGCGTATCGGGGAACAGCTTGTTGCGGTTCATGTTCGTGAGCTGGGTGAACCATTTGGTGTAAGCCTCGATGTTGATGTTGATACGCTCAGTGAGGTCGTACTCGAAGCCCGCGATGGCGTGGGTGGCAGTTTGGAGGTTGTGCGTAATCTCTCGGATGTCTCCGCTTGGCGTTACCATCTCGTCTTGGAGGTTGCCTGGTCCGGAGAGGAAGCCGTAAAAGAGATTGACCACGTCGCGGTCACTGTTGGCCGAAATCAAGTTCTGGGAGTAGAGGCCACCTGCGGCTTTCAAGCGCAAGCGATCGGACACCTTGTATTTGAGGCCAATGCGTGGTTCTGGGCTGAAACGCGCGAGCGAAGAGTAGTACTGCACACGGAAAGACGGCTGAAGAATCAGGTTGCCGGCGTGGTAGGTGTAGTCAAAATAGCCCGCGAGCTCCGTTGTATTCTCAGTCTGATCAACGCCGACGCCCAGTGAATTGAACGTGTGGAAATTCGTGCGGAGGCCGACGATTTGCACACCGTATCGCGCTTCATCCTCGCCCAGCATGTACTTGAAGTCCAGGCCAAAGTTGAAACCATTGACCTGGCTAAAGCGGTTGGCCAAGCCGTCCTCTTCCAGCTCAATCCGGTACTCTGACGCGGAGAAGTTGCCCTTCATCAGGACGGAACTCCCCGCGGGGACAATGATGAATTGGCCGCCTGCACCGACATTTGTCCAGTTCAGGTTTGACAAGGCTTTGTAGCGCACGTCGTCCGAGAAATTAAAGCCGAACAGGCTTACGCGACTGCCACCTTCTCCGGCGAATGTGAGCTTGCCGTAGAGATCGGTGAAATTGAAGGGCAGGCCATCTTCGTCGATGTATTTGTAGAGCAGTTTGGAACTTTGTTCGAGGTACGAACGCTTGCCCGACAGGATGAATGAAACGCCACCTGGCCCTTCCTTTTTCGGACTGAGCGGTCCTTCGATGAGGAGCTTTGAACCAAACGGAGACATCCCCACGCGGCCCTTGAGCCCGGAAAGATTGCCGTCCCGTGTGGAAATATCCATGATCGACGAAATCCGTCCACCGTGCTTTGCGGAAAACCCCCCGGTGTAAATGTCCGCGTTGCTGATGATGTCCGTGTCAAAAACACTGAATAGGCCAATGCTGTGGAAGGCATTGTACACGATCATGCCGTCGAGCAGCACCTTGTTTTGGATGGGTGATCCGCCCCTGATGTAGAGCTGTCCGCCTTGGTCGCCCGTTGAGACAAAGCCCGGTAAGGTCTGCAATACCTGCACCAAATCCGGCTGGCCACCAATACTTGGAACGCGCTTGATATCAGCTGCTTGGATACTTTCAACGGACATATGCACGTTGGAGAGCTGCTCCTGCCGTTCGGTACTCACCACGGCGTCGCCCAAGGCAATCGTGCCCCTTTTCATCTGCACATTGTGCGTATGGACCCGGGCGTTCGAAATTTCAATCGTCGCCTTGTGCATCTCGTACTCGAGTGATGAGATGACCAATTCGTACGTGCCAGCAGGAATCTTGGAGAGCGAGAAATAGCCTTCGACATCAGTCGAAACGCCATACGTTGTGCCGTTCAAAACAACCGCTGCAAATAATACAGGCGCCCCCGTTTCGGCGTCCTTGACAAACCCCTTCACCGTTCCCTGGGCCTGAGCCACTGAGGAAAAGCCAATCAAAGCATATACCAGCGCGGCAAACAGCGCCTTTCGAGCGGCGCGGAATTGGGTTTCAAAATTTTCCATTGCGCCGCGAATGTACGGGCTATTTTGCAGCCTCATTCAAGCTTTATGAAAGCCCAATTCATCGTGGCCCTCGACCAGGGCACCACCTCCTCCCGCGCAGTCCTCTTCGATTCAAGTGGCGCCATGGTCGGTGTCGCTCAACGCGAGTTCACACAGCACTTCCCTCAAGCAGGCTGGGTCGAGCACGACGCCGTGGAAATCTGGAAAAGCCAATGGGAGGTTTTCGAGCAACTGTTGCAAGAACAAGGCATCGGTGCCGAGCACATTGCAGGCATCGGCATCGCGAACCAGCGCGAGACCACGGTCGTGTGGAATCGAACGACAGGCGAGCCCATCCACCGCGCCATCGTGTGGCAAGACCGGCGCACTGCCCCCATCTGTGAAGACCTCAAAGCCCAAGGTCTTGAGCCCTACATCAAGAAGAACACAGGCCTGGTGGCTGACGCGTACTTCTCTGGGACCAAAGTCAAATGGATCCTCGACCACGTCGACGGTGCCAGAGCATTGGCCGCCAAAGGCGAACTGCTCTTTGGGACCATCGATACGTGGCTCGTTTGGAACTTAACCGGCGGATCAGTACACGCAACAGACCACTCAAATGCATCGCGCACAATGATGTACAACATCGTAGATCTGGATTGGGATGCCAAGCTGTTGGCTGCACTCGATGTACCCGCTGCAATGTTACCCGACGTAAGAGACTCGTCAGGAGACTTTGGCGTCCTTCGCTACGGCGGTGTCGACATCCCGATCGGCGGGGTGGCCGGCGATCAGCAGGCCGCCCTCTTTGGACAAACCTGCTTTAAAGCAGGCATGGCAAAGAACACGTACGGAACAGGTTGCTTCATGCTCATGAACACCGGACCCGAGCGTATCGAGAGCAGCAACGGCCTGCTCACCACCATTTCATGGTCCCTCAACGGACAGGTCGAATACGCCCTCGAAGGCAGCATTTTCATCGCGGGCGCCGCCGTCCAATGGCTCCGCGACGGCCTCCAAATCATCGACTCGGCGCCGGCCTCAGAAGCCCTCGCCGCAGAAGCTGCAGGCCAACACGATGTGGTCGTCGTCCCGGCCTTCGCCGGTCTGGGCGCACCCTACTGGGACATGTACGCCCGCGGCGGTATGTTCGGACTCACACGCGACACGGGCCGCGCCGAGATCGCCAAGGCCACCCTCGAATCATTGG
>CALACF010000270.1 GCA_937890245.1 uncultured Flavobacteriales bacterium | reverse complement strand
AAATGACCGGCCAACTCGACGAGGCGACCGTGCAAAGCTGGCGCGATGGCATTCCGCTGAAACGTGGGGGTTCGCCTGAAGACGTGGCAAATGCCTGTGTTTTCCTCGCATCTGACTTAAGTGCCTACATCACGGGCCAGACCCTGTCCGTGGACGGAGGCATGCGTATGTAATGTGGGTTGTTCTCGGACTTACAGCCGCCGTTCTGGCGGCGGCGCTGCTATACCGCGCTGACCGGTCGAACCGTCATATGCACCCCGCTTTGCGGGTGGTGTTGGCCTTGGTGCGCTTTGCCATTTTGGGGGCTTTGGTGCTCCTCTTGGCGCGCCCAGCTTTGCGTTCGGTTGAAGAGTTGATTGAGCCGCCCTTGGTGGTGGTCCTGCAGGACATGAGTGCGTCGGTTGGCGCCGAGCATGTGGACTGGGCTGATTCCTTGGCTGTGTTGCAGGCCGGATTGGAGGCATTGACTACTGGCACAAGTGGGGCGGCTGTGAAGGTTGCCGTGCTGGGGTTTGGGGCCGAAGTGCGCGAGGTAAGTATGGGTGCTTTGAAGGATTCGCTGGGTTTTTCTGATGTTACGACCCATTTACATGCTGGCCTGGAAGGCGTTCGTACGCGTTGGGGTGGCGCGAATTTGGCGGCCGTGGTGCTTGCCAGTGACGGGCGGGTGAACCGGGGGCGTGACCCCGAGTCCTGGGCTGGACAACTTGGGGCGCCGCTGTTGGCGATTGCCTTGGGCGACGGAACTGAAAAATCTGACTTGCGCATCGACGCGCTTTGGCACAACGACGTGGCGGGGCTGGGCAATCAGTATCCGATTGAAATTCAGATCGGGGCGAGTGGCTTGGCGGGATTGAACGGGGTGCTCACGATGAGTGGGCCTGGGCTGCCGACCCAGAACGTTGGCTTTGAATGTCCGGTAGCGGGCGTGGTACCGCCGGTTCGATTGATGGTGGATGCCGTGAAGCCCGGGCTACAGCGGATCAATTTGACGGTCAAACTCGACGGCGAAGCCGACAGTTTAGATGTGGACAGAAGCAACAACGGTCGGGCCGTTTATATTGACGTCATTGAAAATCGCAGGCGCGTTCTCATCACTTCGGCCGCGCCACATCCCGATGGCGGAGCGTTGGCGCGGGCCTTGGCAGGCGCCTCGCAATACGAGGTGGTACAGCAATTTTCTGCCGAGCTCAAGGGACTGAACCCCGGCGATTTTGACGTCGTGTTTTTCCTCGGGCCACAGCAAGGCGACGCGGAGGCGGCGACATTGCTGGAAAACTGTCTACAACAACATGTTGCCATCGGCATCCTGGGGGGGGCGAATACGGATTGGGAATTACTTAAATCGCGTGGAATAGGAATGGAGATCGAAGGCGGCGGTGCCCTGACCTTCGAGCCCCGCGGCCTTGTCAACCCCGGCTTTCCGCATTTTTCCTTGCCCGATGGCCTGGACGCATTGTTGGCCGATGTGCCGCCTACAACAGCACCCTTTGGCGACATTGCTTGGGGCGCAGGCCATGCGCCATTGCTTTTTCAACGGCTCGGACATCTGGCAACCGAGCACCCCTTGCTGACCTGCTTCAAATGGGGCAACAGCCCGGCGGCACTACTTCTTGGCGAGGGCATGTGGCGCTGGCGCATGGTCGGGCATTTGCAAACCGGATCGCACGACGCCTTTGACACAATGTGGCGCCGCATCGTCCAATATCTCACGAGCGACGAAAGTGTCGAGCGTTTCCGGATCGACGCGCCCCGCGTGGTCGCTGAAGACCAAGCTGTGCGCCTTCAAGCACGCGTGTACGATGCCACCTTCTCCCCGGCCCTCGGAGCTGAAGTTGCATTGGTCTTGACAGACGAAAAAGGCCTCGACTTCAACTTCATGTTCTCGGGCCATCCCGATGGAGAGGCCACGGGCTACCAATTGGACATGGGCCTGCTGCCGCGCGGTGCTTACACCTGGCGGGCTGAATCGCCGGGACATCCAACAAAAACGGGCGGCTTCCAAATCACGCCTATTTCAGTAGAAACCGTTGGATCTGCAGCTGACCACCCCCTACTCGAGCGCTTAACCGCGGCACGCAACGGCCGTGTTTTCTTCCCCGGTGAACTCGGCGCCCTGACAGCCTACATCGCCACTTTGCCCACCTTGGCACCTACGCTCACGCCCATTGAGCACACCTCCGATTTAATCGAAGAGAAGTGGCTGTTGGCGCTAATTCTCTTGCTGCTCGCTGTTGAATGGGTCGCGCGCCGATGGACAGGTGGATATTGACCTCGGCCCAATTATAGAATGAAACCGCACGCATGAACCCGCGCAAAATCATACCTGCTCTTGCCAGGATTGTACTGATCGCCACGGCGCTTTCGGCGGTTACATGGGCGGCAAAGCATCGCGCGATCGACCGCGACTTCGGGACGGCGATCAACGCGACGCTGGACGCATTTAGCGCATTCCCAGACTTATTCACCCAAGCGATCGAAGAAACGGCCACCCTCCCGCCCACCTTTGTCTCGACGCCAAAGGACTTCATTCCGATCAACAACCTAGATGCCGTCGGATTGGATGTCAAAGCCTTGGTCACGTACAGCTCGGGCCGGGGGCAGCGTGGGATTGGCCTGATCAATCTAAGAAATGGGGACACCCTGAAGCACTGGTCGGTGCGCGGTCAATTCTCGCAAAATGCCCGCATCATGCATCCCTTGCTGCTTCCGGGCGATCGTATTGTGTACTCAATGAACGGCTTGCCTTATATTCAATGCATCGACAGCACGGGCACAGAAGTTTGGAAAAACGTAGAATTCGAGCACCATCACAGCCTCAACCTCGACCACCTAGGCCGTATTTGGGCCAGTACGTACGACCGGCAAATTGGGCCAGACGGCAAACCGAAATTCCTCAAGTACGACCTGCAATTCAACGTCAACGGCATGCCGTTTCACTGCATTGACAACGAATTTACCTGTTTCGACCCGGCCACGGGTGAAGCGGTGTACTCTAAGAGCGTGGCGCAGATGTTTGCCGACCACGGGCTGGACCACCTCGTCATGCGCTCCGACAAAACCGACGACCCCTACCATCTGAACGACGTGGAGCCCGCGCTTTTCACCGGTGCCTTCTTCGAGGCCGGCGACCTCTTCCTGAGCTTTCGGCACCTCTCATCGATCGTCCAATTCCGACCGGCCACAGACCAAATCATCCGCGTTATCACCGGGCCATTCTACGCCCAGCACGACGTCGATATTCTGGACGAACACACCTTGGCCATCTTCAAC
>CALACF010000269.1 GCA_937890245.1 uncultured Flavobacteriales bacterium | reverse complement strand
TGCGGGATCTCGGTGAAGAAGCCCAGGAGAGTGCCGGCTGGGGATCAAACCGCAAGCTGTTCCGCTTCAGCGCCCCGTTTGAAGGGGCGCCCCAGTACGTCACCCTCTACGCCTCCTATCGCCAACCCTTCGCAGATCAGCACGTCTACGGCGGCGGTAACGACCCCCTGGCCCTCAACTACGGCGCAATTTTCCCTTCCGGCACCGCTTCGGTGGCCACCAGGCCCGCCCCCTATGGCTACGACAGCCGCCGCATCCTGATCGGCAATGGCCTGGCCCAGCCTGGCCAGATGGACAGCGTCCAGTTCCGCAAGGCCAGCCCCCGCCGGGTGGGTCCCAAGGTTGTGCGGCTCCAGCAGATTGCAACCGGCGGCAGCTCCGTGCCCCGCCGCGGCGGCCAACCCAGCATTCGTGGCACTGAAGCCAGCACCCAGGCAGTTATTAATGCGGTCTATGTGCAAGTTTTAGGCACTGCTGGCTATGCCGGAGAGCGCAATAAAGTTGAGGAAATCAAGCTCGAGAACGGCGATATCAGCCTGCGAGAGTTTATCCGCCAGGTCGCCCGTTCCAAGGCCTTCCGCCGCCGGTATTGGAGCGGCCTTTACATCACCAAGGCCATCGAGGTGATCCATCGCCGGCTGCTAGGTCGCCCAACCTTCGGGCGATGGGAAATTGACGGCTACTTCGATACCGCAGCCCGCACCGGCTTCTATGGGGTAGTCGACGGGATTCTCAACAGCAGCGAATACAACGAAACCTATGGCGAAGACACAGTCCCCTACGAGCGTTTTGTCACCGCTACTGATCGAAATGCCCGCAAGGTGCCCGGCCTCAACCGCCCCTTCGACGCATCTGCCTATGCCAATGAATTTGCCCAGGACAAACGTCCGAACGTGCCCGTTGATCAGACCATACGCACTACCGGGGATATGACCAATCGAAATCTGTCGGCGCGCCGGCAGATTGTCGTGGGGAGCTGGACAGCCCAGACCGTCGGGGGCGAAACCATGAAGGCATCTCAGCCCCAAGACAAATTCACCCCGGGACCAGGCAGCATCCGTCAAGCACCTGCACCGAGTCGCCGCTGGAAGCAGACCCCTATGTCCAGCAACGCCCTCTGAAGCCTCAGCACAGCCTGCCGCTGTGGAGCTGATAAACTGACTGACAGCACATAGGGTTTGTCAACCGGCCAGGCGCCACCATGGTGAGCCAGATTCATACAGGATTACCCCAAGGGCAAAGCCGCCGCCAAAGCGTGGGGCGCCTTGCTTAGCCTGGACGCACCAGTAGTTAAAACCAGTGCAACAAGAGCTGGAAAGCATCTACAAGTATCTGCTCAATAGAATCACTATTGTTGAAGAGCCCATAGGAAACATCTAATTCCAATTACCCAACCAGCAACTCACGGTGGAGTAGCTGGTTAGCAAAGTAGCTGGCAACGAACATCTCCAACGATGCCTCAACCGCATGGCACCCCCACGCACTGCTTCATCGGACTATCTCGCCCTGCTCGGTCGAGCTCCCCAACTCGATGAGGTGAGCGCATTCCCGTGATCACGGTGATCCGCACCCGAAGATTGCGTTCCTAGCCCAAAAACCCCTCCCGGAGACACTTCAGGCGAAGGAGGGGGATGATTCATGACAACAATTGTCGCAAAAGTTGAGCCGAAAGTCGAAACAAGTGGGGCGGTTAGCGGAGCAAAATGATGAATAATTGCTACGCCAAGCCGCTGTCGCCAAAATTGAACAAAGCCATTGCGCCGCAGCGGGTTCTCCTAACACAAGCGCCGTGAAGAACTGTTACCGCCAAGGGGGCGGTGATTGGGCTTTGCCGCAGAATGATTTGGTGATCGGCGCAAGTCGATCCATTCCCTTACCCACCGGATATCGGTCTCCTTCACGGCGGCCGCTTGTTTCGAGGCAGAACTGCATGAGCATCGTCTCCAACTCGATCATCAACGCGGACGCGGAAGCCCGCTATCTCAGCCCTGGCGAACTCGACCAGATCAAGTCCTTCGTGGCCGCTGGTCAACGTCGTATTCGGGTCGCCCAGGTTCTAGGCGAAAGCCGCGAGCGCATCGTCAAAACCGCTGGTGGCGCCCTGTTTCAGCGGCGTCCCGACGTGATTTCTCCCGGCGGAAACGCGTACGGCGAGGAGATGACCGCTTCGTGTCTTCGCGACATGGACTACTACCTGCGCTTGGTGACCTACGGGATTATCGCCGGCGATGTGACACCCATCGAAGAGGTTGGAATCATCGGAGCGAAGGAGATGTATCGCTCGCTCGGGACTCCCCTCGATGCCATGGCGGAATCCGTGCGTGAAATGAAGTCGGCTGCCATGGGCCTACTCACCGGCTCTGACGCCGAGGAAGCTGGCTTCTACTTCGACTACGTCATTGGCGCCCTCTCCTGAGACAGCGTTCTTTTACTACTCCCCGCCACCAAAGCTGGATTCATGCAAGACGCCATCACGAACGTAATTAATCAGGCCGACGTTCAGGGCCTTTACCTGGACGACTCGGCTATGGGCCGCTTAGAGCAGTACTTCACCAGTGGTGAACTGCGCGTTCGCGCCGCTGCCACCATCAGCTCGAATGGTTCAGCAATCATCAGAGAGGCCGTGGCCAAGTCGCTGCTCTATTCGGACATCACCCGTCCCGGCGGCAACATGTACACAACCCGTCGCTATGCGGCCTGCATCCGCGACCTGGACTACTACCTGCGCTACGCCACCTACGCCATGCTGGCCGGCGACACCTCGATCCTCGACGAGCGGGTGCTCAATGGTCTCAAGGAGACCTACAACTCCCTGGGCGTGCCCATCGGCGCCACGGTCCAGTCGATCCAGGCCATGAAGGAAACCACCGCTGCCCTTGTGGGTCCGGATGCCGGCCGGGAAATGGCCGT
>CALACF010000268.1 GCA_937890245.1 uncultured Flavobacteriales bacterium | reverse complement strand
CGGCAGCAAGGTGCTCGAATTCCACACCTTGGTGCAGGACAACGCCCTGATTCCCACCTTCAATGCGGCCTCTTGCATTGGGACCTGTGGAGATTTGGTGACAGTCACCACGGATTTACAATGCAACGACGCGAGCGCATGCAACTATGCAGCGGGCGATGAAAACGCCGACGGCTGCATTTACGCCGGCGCTTGTGCCAACTGTGAGCCCGACGGCACCATTTCGGGCGGCACGGGCATTTTGGGCGTCACAGCCACGCTCGGCGGGAGTGCCAGTCTGTTGACGAATTTGGCTGCCACGGGCGTTCCTGGCACGCTCAATATCACGCTCGACTTTGACAACATTTCGAGCGGCTCGAGCTGGCCTGGCGACATGTTGCTGAGTTTGTGTGATCCGGGTGCAAACTGCATTGAAATCGGTGGCTATGATTTCTCGGCTGGCTACGCAAACGCGGGGAGCTGGCCGGGCGGCTGGAACGTAACGGCTTCAGGTTCGTACTCTGCCACTGTCGATCTCTCTGGAACGAGCTTGACTGGCAGCGGAAACTGGGTTGTCGGTTTGTGGAACGGTTGGACCTCTTCCTCCAATGTGACCTACGTGTTGGATGCCGTTTTCACAGGTCTCTGCCCAGACGGATCGGACGTCCCCGGATGCACAGACGCCACGGCCTGCAACTACAACGCGAACGCCACGACGGATGACGGCACGTGCCTGTTTGACGACGTTTGTGGCATGTGCGACGGACCAGGCGCCATTTACGACTGCGGCTGCACTGGGATTCCAGCAGGTGATTGCGACTGCAATGGAAACCAGCTCGACGCCATCGATGTATGCGGAGGAGGTTGCACCTCTGATGTCAACAGCAATGGAATTTGTGATGATCAAGAGTCCTGCGAGGGCGCCTGCGGCGAAGGCACGGAATGGGACGCTGCGACCAGCACGTGCATTGCTTCAGGTTCAAGCTGTCCAGCTGATTTGAACGGCGACCTCTATATCGGCGTGACGGACGTGCTGATCATGCTCAGCGCCTTCGGAACCAACTGCAACTGACAGCCAAACGGCCACCGGGCTGACTTAAGTTTTTATCGTGCGCGCGAGCTGAGCATCGGCACGAAGGCAAATTCTCCGTGGGTCTTTCGCGTGAACTTCTTTTCTTCCACACGCACGACCTCGGTCATGGTCTGAACACCTTCGCCGAGGGTGTCGGCGTTGATGGGGATGATCAGACGACCACCTATTTTCAATTGGCCTAGAAGGGCCTCAGGAATAAATGGGGCGCCACAAGTGACCAGGATTCCGTCAAATGGGGCGAACACCGGTTTGCCTTTGTAGCCATCGCCGTAAAAGACGTCGCAGCGATATCCCAGTTTTTTGAGGAAGGGTTTGGCGCGGTCGTAGAGTTCTTTTTGGCGCTCGATGCTGAAGACTTTGTAGCCCATGGCGCAGAGAACAGCGCATTGAAATCCGCTTCCGGTGCCAATTTCGAGGACCTTGGCACCTGCTGGAAGTTGTAGCAACTCGCTTTGACGTGCAACTGTATAGGGATGCGAAATCGTTTGGGCCGCACCAATCTGGAATGCCTTGTTTTCGTAGGCAAAATTATCGAAAGCCTCGTCGAGGTAGTAATGCCGGGGCACTTCGTTCATGGCGTCCAACACACGCTCATCGCAGATGCCCATTTTGCGCAAACCGTCGATCATTTTTCGCCGCATGCCCTTGTGCCGGTAGCTGTCCTTAAGATTTGCTGCAATCGATGCCATAGTCGTGCGAAA
>CALACF010000267.1 GCA_937890245.1 uncultured Flavobacteriales bacterium | reverse complement strand
CCGGGCCGAGGTCCTAGAAATTCTTCCGTGGATTGATTTTCATGCCAATTTCAATGCGCATGCAGACGGCCCTCAACCCCAATTGATTCCAGCCATCTCCAGTCCGGACGATGAGTATTTGCCTACTGTGAGCGCCGATGGAACGTTGCTGTTTTTTACGCGACGAGGCATGCGCAAAGCCAAGGGGGATATTGTGGGCAAACAGGTTGAGGATTTCAATTGGGCGCATCGTCCCAGCGGGGGGACATTTGACAAGGGGGTCGCGATGGAATACCCGTTCAACCAAGCTTCGGGCAAGGGCGGCGCCTATGGTGGCGCATCGATCTCTATCGACAACCGCGAGCTGTTCTTCGCCATGAAGGCGCCAGCAACGGGCAACCCGAACAACATCGATCTATTCGTCACAACCTATGAACTCGTAGACGAGGTGGACGGCGAGCGGTTCTACCTGTGGAATGAGCCCGTTGCACTGGTCAGCTTGAACACGCCGGACGGCTGGGAGAGCCAGCCCGCCATTTCGCCCGATGGGCAAACGCTGTATTTCGCAGCGGTTCGGCCGGGAACGACGCCCGACGCCAAGGGCAATCCCACGATGGATATTTTGATGAGCCAGCGCACGGACGGGGGCTGGGGAACGGCCGAAAAATTGCCGAAGGCCATCAACACGGGTGCGGGCGACAAGGCGCCGTTCCTGCATCCCGATGGACGGACCTTGTATTTTGCCTCTGATCGAAAACCCAGCGGCGGCGGGTACGACTTATATGTATGCCGTATGGACAGCAGCAACCAGTGGGGTGAGGCCCAGAATCTGGGCGCACCGCTGAACACGGACGGCGACGAGCACGGACTGGTGGTGGGCGCCGACGGGGTGACGGCCTACTTTGCCAGCCGGCGGCGCGGAACAAAGGGGATCGATTTGCTGACCTACACTTTGCCCGAGCCGCTACGGGCGCAGGCTTCGGTGGTCGTCAAAGGTGAGTTGAGCCGGGATGCGGCGTTGGAGGGCCGCGAGGTTGCCATCCAATTGAGGTATGCGCAGAGCCGCGAGGTTCAGACGATTGAAGTGAAAGGCGACGGTTCTTTTGCGGCGGTCGTGGACTTGAGCCGTTACGAGGATGTACTGCTGACGACGGTGGCCGAGGGCGCCGTGTTCAGTGCAGCCCTGGTGGTGGATCGCGATGAGCCGGCGCCGGAATGGGTGGAGGCCGATGTGGAACTGAAAAGCGTGGAGGCCGGTGAGCCTTTTGAAATTCAAAACATCCACTTCCCCACCGCTTCGGCTCAAATTGGACGGGCGAGCCGGGCCATCCTCGATTTGTTCGCCGAGTACTTGATGGATTCGGGCTTCCGCGTAGAAATCCAAGGGCACACCGACGACGTGGGCGGAGAGGCCGAAAACCTCGAGTTGAGCAGGGAGCGCGCCCGGGCCGTTCGAACCTACTTGCATGACAACGGCGTATCCCAGGGCCGAATTGAGTCGAATGGCTTTGGCGAGGAAAAGCCCCGAGCCGACAACGGAACGGCCGATGGTCGTGCGAAGAATCGACGCACAACTTTTGTGATATTGCCCAACAAGTGATGTCGTAATTTTGCGCCATGAAGATGTCTATCGCCCCCCTTTCATTCATTGTCTCAGCCGCCATCGCATTGGCCAGCTGTGGAAACAGTGATGAGTCAAGCTGTTCGCATGCCGGCCACGACCACGACGGCCACGATCACGACGATCACAACCACCACCATGCAGAAGAAGGCGTGAGCTACTACGGCGAAGTGTTTGAAGCTGAGGCGGACAAATACAACACGTTTAATGGCAATGTCGATTCTGAATTGGCACACTACTTTGAAGGAGAGATCGTCGAGAGCTGCCAGACGATGGGGTGCTGGATGACGGTGAAGAACGAGAACGGGGACACGAACATGGTGAAGATGCTCAGCCATGACTTTTTCGTCCCCAAGCAAGGGCTGGGCGGCCTGAATTGCCGCGTGCATGGACACATCTTGCGCGACACAGTCGACGTGGAACAGCGCAAGCACTACGCTTTTGATGCGGGAAAAAGCCAAGAGGAAATTGACGCAATCACCGAGCCGAGCTTCGAGCTGAGCTTTGTCGCGTACGGTGTAGAAATCGACGGCGTTGTAGAAAACGAGAACGACGAGGACGCGCACACGGCCCCCGGTGAATAAGTTACTGCGGGCGGCGGTGTAGGAGGCACGGAAGCACGGAGATTTACGTTGGCCTCTCAAGCCACCGTCATGCGCCAACCGCCCCAACTCCACCACCAGAACCCGTTCCGTTCCATGCTCCGATTCGGCCTGTGGGTTCCCTGCCTTTTTGCGGCATTTGCCGCTGATTCCTATGCCTCAATTCGTGCCCAAGCGCCGCTGCCACCGCAGTTGACCGAAGGCATGGCCGGGCCTACGCGGGCGATGGGCGACGCGCTCGACCTGTTTCACAAAGCCCAATTCGCCCAGGCACTCGAGGCCTTCGATCAGATCGTGCGAGGCGGCGCAGGGTCTGCCGGTCCTGGCACTGCGGCTGGAGCGGCAGAAGTCGAGGCCGAGTTCCGCGCCGCGATGTGTGCGCTGTACTTGTACCACAAGGATGCCGTTTTACGTGTAGACCAATTCGTCCTCGCACATCCCGGATCCTCATGGACACTCAAAGCGCGCTGGGAAGTCGCTGACTACCAGTACCGACGCAAGAAGTTCGCGAAGGCAATTGCCGCCTTCGACCAGATCGAACCGCGGGCCTTGGCAAAGGATCAGCGCGGCGAATTCCGATTCAAGCGCGGACATTCACATTTCGAGAAGGGTGACTTGGATGCGGCCCGGCGGGACTTGTTGCCCGTGGCCGAAAGCGATGCGCCCGATGCGTGGAAGACCGCTTCACACTATTACTTGGCGCATATCGCATTTCGCGAGGAGCGATTGAACACGGCCCTCGATGGCTTCCGCGGATTGCTCGCCACGCCAGAGTTTAAGACGATCGTCCCGCTTTACATCGCGCAAATCCTCTACCAACTCGAGCAATACGCCGAAGCGGCAGAGTTTATCCCCTTGCACATCGGCCCAGAACTGGTCATCGACGGCAAGACCCGCGGATCGCTCGCATTGATCTTGGGGAAATCGCTGTACCAAACCCAGCGCTACGACGAGGCACTGCCGCATCTCGAGCTCGCTTGGGAGCGCGCCTCAGGCGTGGAACGCACATCTGACCTCGGCTACATGCTGGGCATGACACGCAAATCTTTGGGCCAATTTGAAAAGGCAAACCTGGCTTTCTTTCGCGCCACGGGCGGCGCCGACGCCCTGGAACAGTTGGCCACCTACCACATGGCCCAATGTTATTTGGCAAGTGGCGAAAAGGAGCGGGCGCGGACGGCATTCCGCAAGGCTTCTGAGTTGAGCTTCAATGCGGAAGTTGCAGAGGACGCGTTGTTCAACTACGCGAAATTGGCATTCGAAGCAAAATACAATCCGTTTGACGACGCGATCACGGCCTTCGAAGAGTACCTCGAAGCCTACCCAAACAGCCCGCGACACGACGAAGCTTATGGGTTCTTGATGGAAGTCTACCTGACCTCGCGGAACTACGACCGGGCACTCGATGCCTTGGACCAAATTCAGCGCATGGATCCCGCGACGCAAGCGGCCTACCAGCGCATCGCATACAACCGAGGCGTAGACCTTTTGCAGCAGGACAAAACGGCTGAATGCGTTGTGTATTTTCAGCGCTCGCGCAAGCATCCGGTGGACGCCACCCTCGCCGCTGAATCACATTATTGGGAGGGAGAAGCCGCGTATTCTCAGTCGAAGTACGCCGTGGCATTGAGCCAATTCAACGCGTTTTTGCGTGCGCCCGGGGCCTTCAACTCGAGCCGGTACAACCAAGGAGAATACGGCGCGGGCTACGCCTTGTTCAAGCAGCGCAAGTACCGGGACGCGCTGACCGCCTTTCGCAAGTACGCGACGGCCGTGGAGGGCAAAGCGAGCGGAAAGGAGCTCGGCAGATTGGCCGATGCACACCTGCGGATTGGCGACTGTTTCTACCTCGACAAGGATTACGCACGGGCCATTGAACATTACGGACGGGCTGTGGACGGCGGCGTC
>CALACF010000266.1 GCA_937890245.1 uncultured Flavobacteriales bacterium | reverse complement strand
CGTCTTATTTTTCAGCCTGCATGGCAATATACGGCGCGGGGGAGCCGCCTTGCTTATTTTCGCGCCACGCTTTCACGGCGCTGCTCAAAATGCAAAGACCGTTCCATAAAATTTAGACCATGGCCAAGCTTACCCCACGCGACAAGGATTATTCGAAATGGTACAATGAATTGGTGGTCGAGGCCGACCTCGCCCAGCACTCGGATGTGAAGGGCTGCATGGTGATCAAGCCATATGGTTTTGCCATCTGGGAGCGGATGAAAGATGTGCTGGACGCTCGATTCAAGGAAACAGGCCACGTCAACGCATACTTCCCGCTGCTGATTCCCAAGAGCTACTTGAGCAAGGAGGCCGCGCATGTTGAGGGCTTTGCGAAGGAGTGCGCAGTGGTGACGCATTACCGCCTGAAAAACGACCCCGACGGACAGGGCGTGATTGTCGACCCCGATGCCAAACTGGAGGAGGAACTCATCATTCGTCCGACTTCGGAGACCATCATCTGGAAGACGTACAAGAATTGGATTCAATCCTATCGTGATCTGCCTTTGCTGGTGAATCAGTGGGCCAATGTCGTTCGTTGGGAAATGAGAACCCGCCTTTTCCTTCGCACCACTGAGTTTTTGTGGCAGGAGGGACACACGGCACATGCCACACGCGATGAAGCAGTTGCTGAAGCCGAGCTGATGCTGCGCGTCTACGCGGAATTTGCGGAGGGAACGCTGGCCATGCCCGTCATCCAGGGTGTCAAAACGGCCTCCGAACGCTTCGCCGGCGCCCTTGACACGTACTGCATCGAAGCCTTGATGCAAGATGGCAAGGCGCTCCAAGCAGGCACCTCGCATTTCCTCGGACAGAACTTCGCCAAGGCCTTCGACGTGACCTTCGCAACCAAGGAGGGAGACAAGCAACATGTTTGGGCCACATCATGGGGCGTTTCGACACGCCTCATGGGCGCCCTCGTCATGACACACTCCGACGACCTCGGCCTTGTCCTCCCACCTGAGCTCGCGCCCATCCAAGCCGTGATCGTCCCCATCCACAAGGGTGGCGACGGCGAAGCTGTCGTCATGGAGCGGTGTAACGCCTTATTCGCCGAACTCAAAGCCGCTGGCATCCGTGTCAAGCTCGACGATGACGACACGCGCCGCTCGGGCTGGAAATTTGCCCAGTACGAACTCAAGGGCGTGCCGGTGCGCCTGGCGATCGGTCCCCGCGATGCCGAGGGCGGCACGGTCGAGCTCGCGCGACGTGACACCCGAGAAAAATCTCTGGTTCCCTTCGAGGGCATCGCCTCCAACGTGTCTTCATTGCTTTCGGATATCCAAAATGGACTCCTCGCCACCTCGCGCCAACGCCTCTCCGACAGCATCGTCGAAGTTGACACTTGGGATGCGTTCACGGCAGCCCTCGATGGCGGCGGTTTCATCTCGGCACATTGGGATGGCACGGACGAAACCGAGGAGTGGATCAAACAGAAGACCAAGGCTACGATCCGCTGCATTCCCTTCGACGGTCCTGGCACACCCACGCCGCCGGCCCCTGGTAACTGCGTCAAGACCGGCGCTCCCTCCGAGCGACGCGTTCTCTTCGCCCGTGCCTACTGAGTTCACGGGCAGGCAAAGTGGCTCAACTGTGCTGCCAGGAATTTTTCGCGCAATTTTCTCTGCAAAGTTGCAAGTGTGCGAAGCCTTCCTATCTTTGCCGCCCTCTAAGGCCCGTTCGTCTAGGGGTTAGGACGCCAGGTTTTCATCCTGGTAGCAGGGGTTC
>CALACF010000265.1 GCA_937890245.1 uncultured Flavobacteriales bacterium | reverse complement strand
CCGGCTACCACGGAGGGCGCATCGACGCTGCCATTTCCTGGATTTTACAAGTCATGTGGAGCATCCCAACCCTCTTGCTGGTGCTCGCAATCACATTGGCATTTGGAAAGGGGTTTTGGCAGGTTTTCGTCGCCATCGGACTGACGATGTGGGTCGACGTAGCGCGCATCGTCCGCGGGCAGGTCCTGTCAGTAAAAAACCTCGAGTGGGTGGAAGCGGGGCGGGCCTTAGGTTTCAGCCCCCAACGCATCCTCTTCCGACACATACTGCCAAACATCTCAGGCCCGATCGCCGTCGTCGCAGCAGCCAATTTCGCAGCAGCCATTCTCATCGAGGCGGGCCTCAGTTTCCTCGGCATCGGAGCCCAAATTCCCATGCCGTCGTGGGGCAACATCATCCGGGCACATTACGGTGCCATCCTCACCGGAACACCGCATCTCGCACTGATTCCCGGCGCAGCAATCATGGGGTTGGTCCTCGCATTCAACGCATTGTCCACTTCATTTTCCCGCCGCTGGGGCCGCTGATTACATTTACGTATGCCCATCCCAATCCCAATGCATCCCGCTTCCCTCACGCCCGATCGACAAGACGCACGCATCTACGTGGCGGGGCACCGTGGCATGGTCGGCTCAGCCATCGTTCGCGCACTCTCCCAGGCGGGCTTCCCCGAGCCGATTGTATTCAACTCCGATGAATTGGACTTGCGAAACGGATCAGCTGTGCAAGCCATGATGTCCCGCGAGCGGCCCACCCACATCTTCTTGGCCGCGGCCAAAGTGGGCGGCATCCGAGCAAATGCTGAACAGCCAGCCGGCTTTCTCTACGACAACTTGATGATCGCGTCCAACGTGATCAACGCCGCCCATAACACAGGCGCAGAAAAGCTCCTCTTCTTGGGATCTTCGTGCATCTACCCAAAACTCGCCGACCAGCCGATCTGCGAAGAGGCGCTCTTGACCGGCCCCCTGGAACCGACGAACGCAGCATATGCATTGGCAAAAATCGCAGGTATCCAACTCTGCAACGCCTACAGACAGCAGCATGGCGCGCATTTCATCTCGGCCATGCCCACGAACTTGTACGGCCCAGGCGACAACTACCACCCCACCGGCAGCCACGTCATCCCCGCGCTGATTCGCCGCTTCTACGAAGCTGCCCAGCGGGGCGACGACCACGTAACCTGCTGGGGCTCGGGCACGCCCCGGCGCGAGTTCTTGCACGTCGACGACTTGGCCACGGCCTGCCTTTTTATGATGGCGAACTACGATGAGGCCCTCCATCTAAACGTCGGCACCGGGGCCGACCTCCCCATCAAGGCCCTCTCCGAGATGATTGCCCAACTCACTGGCTTCAAAGGCGCAATCCATTGGGATGTCGAGCAACCCGATGGCACCCCGCGCAAGCAGCTCGATTGCAGCCGGATTCACGCGCTCGGCTGGCATCATCGCATTGAACTCGAAGACGGCCTCCGCTCGGTCATCGCCGAGTACGCGGCCCAGCCCGAATCCCAGCGCCGCGGATGAAGGCCCGCTCCATCGCCCTAGCGCTGCTCCTCGCCTCGGGCTTCAGCCCTATCGCCCGCGCCCAAATCTCGCCACCCACAACCAGCCTCACACAGTCGGGCGGCTTCATCGGCCCGGCCACCTTGCAAACGCGGCCCTCCGACACCATCTCCACGGCCGGCGCCCCATGGGTCCATCTGCTCTACCTCGAGGGCAACGTCCGCCTGGCCGTCGACCCCGTCCTGGACATCCGCACAGGAAAAGGCACAGGTACAGGCGGGTCACACACGGGCTTCACCAACGTCCGTGGAGGGCGCTGGGCAGGGCGCATCGACGATCGCATCGACTTCGGCGGCACTTTGCTGGAAATGCAGCGCGTGCCGCTAGGTCCCGCACAGGATTGGCTCGCGCTCCACGGCGGCTTCCCCGGCATGGGCACGGGAAAGCTCAGCACCACAGAAGCTGGTCAAACGCACGTCGACCACAGCCTCAGTTCAGCCTGGTTCAAATTCGCGCCTGCAGAAAGGTTCAACATTGAATGGGGCATTGGTGCCCACCGAATTGGCCCTGCGATATACAACGCTGTGCTCAGCGATGAAGTGGCCCCGGCACCCTACCTCAAGCTCGATTGGCAGATTGCGCCGAGGTGGAAACTCCACTACCTGCAGCGGCGCCTTCAAAGCAACGAGCGCCTCGAGGCGGACGGCGTGCGCGAGGGACGCTACACGCCGATGGGACTTGCAGTCCGCGCAATCAGCTACACCAGCCGCGACGCCAGCAGCGCTAGCAACGCCACCATCACCGCCATGACCGGCCGACTTTTCAATATCCTCGGACGATCGACAGAGGAAACGGTTGCCGACCTCGGGTTCTGGCCGCACCCATCCGACCAACGCTCTGACAGCTGGCAGGGCATCAGCGCACAGATAAATTGGGCTGAACTGCCGACATTCTACGCCCAAGCCGCGCGCTCACGCCGGCACCATCGCTGGGTCATTGGCGCCGCTTATAACCACGAGCAATGGCGATTCTGGGTAGAGGCAAATGGCGGAGAAGGACACATTGCCCATAACTCACAGCTCCCCGCGCCACCGCAAGGTGCCGCACCCGCCCTTTGGTGGAATGCGACCGACAGCGTCTTCACCAGGGGCCAAGTCGCCGGAGCGGCATGGAACAATGGCCGCTGGACCGCCACCGTCGAGCTCACCAACGACAACGCCAACACCAACGCCAACGCCCGCATCACTTGGCTGCCCTACCAACACGCGCCCTTCGCGATCAACGTCCGCGCCGCACAGTGGGCCGAGCAAACCTGGTGGAGCGCCGGGTTCAGCTCCTACATCCATCATGGGCGAAAGATGTAGGAACCCTCCGAAGACGGCCCAACAACGTATCCCGCAGCACAATACACACGTATTTGCCATCGGAACCGTTCCGGATCTTCGCACAACGCACAAGTGATAATAATCATCCCAATCCGCGTCGGAGACATTATACAGCTTCTGATATTCGCGCTCCAATGTTGGCCTTTCTAAGCGCATTCCTCTTCGCCATGATCACCCTCCCCGTGGTCATCCGCATCTCCCACCGTTGGGGGCTTGTAGACGCGCCTTCAGGCGGCCGCAAGTTGCATTCGGCTCCCGTGCCTTTTGTCGGTGGACTCGTCATTTTTGCCGGCACGTTAATCGTTACTGGCCTGTATGCCAATCCAACTCCGGCCGAACTCATGCCCCTGTTGAAGCTCGCCGCAGTTGCCACTGTCTTGCTTCTCACCGGCCTGCTCGACGACATGGAAGGGCTGTCGCCAGGAAAAAAACTCCTCGTGCATTTCGCGGTGGGCATCGTCCTAATTCTGGGCGCCGACCTGCGAATCGAAGGCTTTGGCGGTCTTTTCGGCGTCGGCCAGCTCCCCTATGCTCTGAGCGCGTTCTTTTCGCTGTTTGTCTACATCGTGGTGGTGAACGCTATCAATTTGATCGACGGCGTCGATGGCCTTGCCGGCGGATATGGTCTGCTCGTCTGCGGTGGCTTCGGCAGCTGGTTCCTGGTCACAGGCCAACCCGGTTTTGCCGTGCTCGCATTTGCATTGGCGGGGACACTCGCAGGCTTCACCATCTTCAACACCAGCCCCGCCCGCATCTTCATGGGGGACAACGGGTCCTTGGTCCTGGGCGTCTGCATCTACGCCTTCTCCATGAAGATGATAGGCACGCACAGCGGAGCCATCCCCGCCGCCATGCAGGGGTTTTCGCGCCCCGTCCTCGCCATGACATTTCTGGCCTATCCCTTGGTTGACACTTTGCGGGTATTCGCCATCCGCATCCTCCGCGGCAAGTCGCCCTTGAGCGCCGACCGCAACCACTTGCATCACCGCCTGCTGGGCTTGGGTTTTGGACACAAGGGGACGGCTCTCACTGTACACCTGTACACCATCGCAATGATCAGCCTGTTTTTCTGGCTCCCCCAAGGAACGGCCACCATGGCCTTCGCCGGCCAATTTGGCTGTGCGTTGATTCTGCCGGCAACGATCAACATTGCCGTGCGCCTGAACACAGCAAAAGGCCGCCGGACCGCACAGAGCGATTCATGAAGGCCGCCCTGATTCTTGCAGTATTGGTCACGGCTTCCACCGCGTCCCAAGCGCAAGAATCATCGGCCGCCCTGCTGGCCACCCAGTTGAACGCCCGTCAAGACAGCTCCACGCTTTCGCTTACACTTTCCGGCGGTCAACTCGGCTTGGGGTTCCAGCCCGAAATTGGCCTCAATCCCAGCTACGCAGGATCAGTTTCCTGCCTGGTCAAAACCCCGCGCATCCAAGCGGGCCTGGCACTTGATTTTGCCAGCTTGCACAGCCCCGGTTCCGCTGCCCTATTCACTTCTGGATATGACCACATCTACCGGGACGACGGCATGGCCGCGCGCCGAAGCCGTCTGCGCGCATCCGCCCAACTCTCCCCATCCATCCGCATCTCAGCAGGCCGTGATACACTCCACGACGGCTACGGCATTCGCTCGCTCTTTCGAGGCCGCCACGCCGCGCCGGCACCCTTTGCACAAACCGAAATCGACGGTGGCCGCATCACATACCGCCACCGCATCGAAGCACTGTCCGATGTCGCCCGCGAAAAAGTTGAGCGCATCGCTGTTTCCCAGCGAATCGAGCTGCAGGTCCGCACACGTTGGAGGTTCGCCCTTTGGGGGGCCGTGATTTGGCCTGTAGAAGGCGGATCGGGCCGCGGCTTCGAGCCCCATTACCTCGTACCCATCGCCTCGTTTCGCCCCACTGAATACGCCCAGGGATCGGCCGACAACGCCATGGTCGGCGGCGAATTCCGACTTGACCTCGGCACTGCCCGCGACATCGCACTGCGCAGCGCTACGGGCAATGTCATCTCCATCCTGCCCGCGCCGCCACGTTATCTGTACGGCCAATTCGTCCTCGACGAGCTCGTATTCGCCCACCTAACCGCCAGTGACAGTTGGTGGGGAAATCAATGGGGACTGCTCGGCGGGCTGCACTGGGGCTTGATGCGGGGGCATATTCAAGCTGAACTCGCCGCCGTTCGCCCTTATACATATGCGCACACATCCGGCGCCCTCTCATGGATTCACGGTGAAACGCCGTTGGCCCATCCCTTGGGGGGCCATTTTGTCGAGGCCAATTTCCAGCTTGTTCAACGCAGAAATGAATGGTCCCTGGCCCTGTTCGCCACCGCCTCTCTACGCGGTGAAAACGGCAGCAGTCCCGTCGCAGGCGACGACGCACGGCCGAGCGAAACTGCGCCGTGGTTTGACGGCTCAACGCGCCGTTTGAACCACGGCTGGATCGAACTTTCAAGAGAAGTAAAACTGGGGGGAGCTGGCGATATAATCTCTGTCTTTGCCGCACTGACGGGCCGGCAATCCTTTGTCGACCCCACCGATCGCAACACAGCAGCCGGTCTGATGATCGGCCTTCGATCCGGCACACCATTGCGGCCAGCCAATTGGTAGAATTTCGCCAAAGCTGGCGATTAATGTCGCAGTTTTGCCGTGCAATTCGCTCGCACAATCTGCATGAAAGATCTCGCCACCCTCTTCAAACTTCGCCTGGGAACATTTGTCGTGCTGAGCGCTGTACTCGGCTGGTTCATGGGCAGCGACACCATCGGCTTCATCCAGTTTCTGGAGCTCACGGTCGGCGGCTACCTCCTGACCGGCGCATCCAACGGGTTCAACCAGATCCTCGAGAAACGCCAAGACGGGCTGATGGACCGAACCAAAAACCGGCCCTTGCCCACGGGCCGCATGTCGAGCCAGAAGGCTGTGCTGCTTTCGAGCCTTGCAGGGATCGTCGGTCTGGCTGCTCTTTTTGACCTCGGCCCGATGGCCGGTGGACTTGGCGCGCTGGCCTTGGTAAGCTACGTCCTCGCCTACACGCCACTCAAATCGCGTTCCACCCTGAGCGTTTTTGTTGGGGCCATCCCAGGGGCCATCCCTCCGATGCTCGGCTATGTTGCGGCAACTGGACATTTCGGGATCGAACCCGGCACCTTGTTTGCCGTCCAATTCATGTGGCAATTCCCCCATTTTTGGGCCATCGCCTGGGTGATGCACCACGACTATCTGAAGGCGGGATACAAGATGCTGCCATTCGCAGAGGGCCGCACCAAGCGCTCGGCAAGGCAGATCCTGCTTTACACCCTGTTTACCATCCCCGCGAGTATGCTACCCTGGGCATTGCCTGGCTATGAAATGGTCGGAAACGTTGCCCTGGTCGTGTGCGTTTTATGCGGTGCAGGATTTTCCTATTACGCATTCCGACTGTGGCGCACACTCGAAATTGCCGATGCCAAGCGCCTCATGTTTGCCAGCTTCGCGTACCTC
>CALACF010000264.1 GCA_937890245.1 uncultured Flavobacteriales bacterium | reverse complement strand
CGCGATCCCACCAGAACGTGGGTTGATTCGAACTAAGGATTGGCATAGACAGACTCCGTGAGGATGAAGCGGCTAAACTACAGCACATACAAAGTGCCACTTCATCTATTTTGCGAAGACGGGCATTTCGATCTAGCGGCCTACGAGACTTACCTTTCGGGCTATCTCAAGTCGCACAGTTTGACCGATGAAGAAATCGCCGCCAGCCTCGACAAGCTCAACACGCCAACCGTCCCATGATGGCGCACCTGCATCGGTGCCGTATCCCGTGCTCTTTTTTGACGGCCAATGCGGGTTGTGCAGGCGCAGTGTTCGATGGTTGATCGGAAATATTCAATCGACAGAACATGGCTTGTGGCTGGCTCCACTCCAGGGCACGACGGCAACTCTCTTGGGCGTAAATGCCGAGGAACAAAGCGTCGTACTCTGGGACGGCCAGCAATTCTTGCGTGAAGACCACGCGGTGATTGCCGCGCTTGAAGCGACGGGGCGTGTCAAAACGGCCAGGCTTCTTCGCGCAATACCGCAGCAGGTGCGCGGGCGGGCCTATCGATTTGTCGCGGCACGGCGCAGCCGCAGCATTCCAGCGGACTGCCCTTTAGACCTTGGCCGAGGTCCACTGCTCCCGTAGCGCCAAACCGATCGCCAGCGCAAGCAACAACAGCACGAGCAGTCCACCGAACGTGGCGGCCTGGTTGCCGCGCGTAAACATCTTAGACGTGAACTTCATCGCGACTTCATGCGCGCCAGGCGGAACGACCACCGCGCGCAAGAGGTAGTTCACGCGCAACAATTCCGCAGGCTCCCCATCAACTGTCAACGACCAGCCCCCATCGTAATGCACCTCGGAGAAGACAAGCAGTCCCCCCGTTGATGAATTGCAGCGGTAGACCGGCGCATCGGGCACATATCGTTCCAGCGTCACATCGCCTCCCCCCAACGTCAGGCCTTCCACAGCAGCTGAAAATTCCGCCGGCACGATCGCATGGCGGGCATCGGCCAACTGCTTGAGACGGGCCATCTCGTCGTCGGGATCGCTTGCGAGTTCAAGCGAAGTCGCAAACCAAGCGGGCCCAAGTGCTGATGCATTCAGCAGCGGAGCTTTCTGGCCGTCAAAAACCAAGTACTTCATGTTCAACATGCTGTGCAGCTGCATGTCGGCCAAGGCTACTTGGATATCTCCGCCGCCATTGGCTGCGCGCCGGAACGCATCTTGCTCAGGCGTTAGAAGGTGTTCGATCAGGTCCTGATAGCGGCGGAGTTTCGCGCCGTGGTAGCCGCCGATGTTGCGATGGAAATAGCAGGTGCGCGCATCGCTGAAGGCCCCCCGAATATCCAACACGCGGTAGTGGCGCTGCTCCTTGAGTGAGGCAAACTCGGAAGCCGCTTTGAACTTTTCAAATTCATTGCGGCCCAAGCGCTCTCCGTAGGCATCCTTGGCCAATGCCAAGTCTGTCGCAATGGAGGCAAGTAGGCTGGGATCGCCCTGGGTTTCATTGGTATAAATCGCGAGATCAGCCTCCGTCGGCGCGAAGGGGTACATGTAGTCAAAATGTTCGATCCACCCCTTGTCCTTCGATTGGTAGCGGCGGTCAACCTGAAAAAGGTCGACGGTCGAAAAAATGGAAAGTCCCAAAATCACCGCGATGACAGCGCGCGAGGATGCCAGCGTATTCCCCCGCAGACGCACCACTGCAAGCAAGCCCGCGCCGGCCAGTAGCGAGAAGAAAAAACTACGGAGCGTGTCCGATCTGAAAATCTCCAAACGCTCCTTCAACGCTTGACCCATGCCCACCTGCTCAATGGCCCGGTCCGGACGAATTGTGCTCTCAAAGCTGAAAAACAGCTCGGGAAGGATGTAAAACAGCATCAGCATGAAAGCCGGAGCTGCAGCGACAATCCAAAGCTTCTTGCCCCAATCTATGAGCCCGTTCGAAGCATCTCTGAGCAAGCTCCCCACGCCCACTACGACCATCACTTGGATCACGACGAGCATCATTTTTGTGTCGCGGAACTTGGCAAAACCAGGCACAGCATCCAGGAAGAAATCCGTCAACCAAGAAGCGTCCCGCCACGATAGTACGATGGCCAACCCGCCGACCGCCAAAAACACCCAGCGCAGCCGGTCACGCATCAACACAAGCGACATCAGGAAGAGCGAAAACAGCAACGCGCCCAAGTAAAATGCGCCGCCCGAAAAGAGCTGCTCACCCCAATAGTATCCGCTCGCACCGCCCTTGATGTCGGGAACCAAAAGGCTGAGCCACTCCCCTTTCGCGATGGAATACTGCAAGATGTAGTCCTTGTCCAAGCCGCTGTGCTCCGGGCCGATGGCCTCTGCCGTGCTCAGGATGGCCTCGCCCCGGGTGGTCTGCGGCATGTATTCAGCTGTGGGGGCCAATACCGCGGCACTTGGCAGCAAGGCGAGTACGCCGGCCACAGCGAGAACCACACTGGTCTTCAAAAATTTAACGAACGCCCCGGCACCCCACAAGCGAACGCCCTCCACCACGGCAACCCCGACCAAGAGGTACAACAGGTAGTACGACATCTGCGGGTGATTGGCCGCGATGTGCATGGTGGTGAAGCCCAGCGCAAGGGCCGCACCCCTCCATAAGTTTCGGCGGTACGCAAAGAGAATGCCCGCCAACACGCCAGGCATCGTAGCAATCGCGCGAACTTTTGCCGCGTGGCCGGCCGACAAAAACAAGATGTTGATACTCGATAGACCATAGCCGATGGCGACCAGCAATGCGATCCAAGGGCTGCAACCTAGGACCAAAGCCAAGATATACGCCGAGAGCATCGCCAACCACAAGGTGTTGATCGGCCGCGGAAACTTCAGGGTCACCACGTTCTCGATCAAGTTGGGCGCCTTAAAGTCAGCGCCGGCACCCATTTGAAAGGTGGGCATGCCACCAAACATATTGTCCGACCACAGGATTTGCTGCCCGTGCTTCTGCTGCCAGTCCTTGACCTCCTTCGATGTCGCGATGTAATGTTCAATGTCGCCCATCTTGTTCCGCTCGCCGTCAAAAAAGGCGCGCGGATAAAACGCAATGGCCACAAGTGCCATGGCAAACAATGCAATCAAATGCGGGAGAAGCTTTCGGAGCTGAGCGGAAACAAACCCTGAGGAAGAAATCGACATGGCCAGCAAATTAGCACCGGCAGCCGACCCAGCAACAGCACATCGTCACGATCAATCCTCGTCGAACTCTTCGTAATCTACGTATTCGCCCAAATCGGTATCCGACGGCTTGCGACCCTTCGCAGACGACGACGAAGCGGGGCCACGTCCGCCACCGTCGCGCTGCTGACCCTGACGCTGATCCTGCCGCGCCGCCCATTTATTCAAGTAGCGAAACACATACCAGGCCAGCACAATTGCCGCCAATGTTCGAAAAACTCCAATCGCCATGATGCTAGAAATTTACGTCGCGAAGTCTACTTGCTCAAGTACAAGTTGCGCTCGGAATACACCTTGCGGAAAAACGGATCGCGCAAATCCTTGATGAAGCGGATGCCCTCGCCCGTGGATTTCATCTCAGGTCCGAGCTCCTTGTTTACTTCCGGGAACTTCTCGTAGCTGAACACCGGTATCTTTACTGCGTACCCCGTGCGGGTCGGTTTGAAATCGAAGTCCGTAACCTTCTTGTGGCCCAGCATGACCTGCGTCGCGTACTGCACGTAAGGTTCTTGGTAGGCCTTGGCAATGAAGGGAACGGTTCGAGACGCTCTGGGATTGGCCTCAATGACCAAAACCTCATCATCCTTCACCGCAAATTGCATGTTGATCAGGCCCACCGTTTCGAGCTCAATCGCCACCCGCTTGGTAATTTCCTCAATCTGCTCAAGGACCAAATCGCCTAAGTTGTAAGGAGGCAAAACGGCGTACGAGTCGCCAGAGTGGATCCCCGCAGGCTCAATATGTTGCATGACCCCGATGATGTAAACATTCTCGCCGTCACATATCGCGTCTGCTTCGCACTCAATCGCTCCTTCGAGAAAATGATCCAGCAGGATGTTGTTGCCCGGCATCTCACGAAGAATCTCCACCACATGGTGCTCGAGTTCATCTTCGTTGATCACAATTTTCATGCGTTGGCCACCCAGCACGTAGCTCGGGCGGACCAGTAGAGGGAAGCCCAGGGTGCGCGAAAGTTCAACGGCCTCCTCGGCTGTATTGACCGAGCCAAACTTGGGATATGGCACACCCATTTTTGCGAGCAAGCTCGAGAATTGGCCGCGGTCCTCTGCCATATCGAGGGCCTTGTAACTCGTGCCCAGCACCTTGATTCCGTATCGCTCAAGCTTTTCGGCCAACTTCAAAGCGGTCTGTCCACCGAGCTGCACAATCACGCCCTCGGGCTGCTCATGCCGGATGATATCGTAGATATGCTCCCAGAAAACGGGCTCGAAATATAGCTTATCCGCCGTATCGCTGTCCGTCGAAACCGTCTCCGGGTTGCAGTTGATCATGATCGTCTCGTACCCCGCATCACGCGCGGCAATCACACCGTGCACGCAGCAATAATCAAACTCGATGCCCTGGCCAATCCGGTTCGGGCCACTGCCCAAAATGACCACCTTCTTGCGGTCGCTGCGAACGCTTTCATTTCGCTCTCCGAATGTGCTGTAGTAGTACGGCGTTTTGGCCTGAAACTCAGCGGCACATGTGTCCACCAGCCGGTACGTTCGTGAAACACCAAGCTCCTCCCGCTGCGCGTAGACCTCGCTTTCGAGACATCCCAACAGATGCGCAATCTGCCGGTCAGCATACCCCTTCTGCTTCGCTTCGAGAAGCAATTCACGCGAGATCCCGTCCACCTGGTTGGCGCCAATTCGCTTTTCCACCTCAAGCAGATCCTCAATCTGCCACAAGAACCAAGGGTCGATCTGGGTGCGTTCGTGGATTGTTGAAAGCGGTATGCCTAGTTTAAATGCGTCATAAATGTGGAACAGGCGGTTCCACGACGGGTTGCTCAACGAATGCAGAATTACATCTTGGTCTCGCAACTCCTTTGCGTCAGCGCCCAATCCATTTCGTTTGATCTCAAGTGACTGACATGCTTTCTGCAAGGCCTCTTGGAAGCTGCGGCCGATGCCCATGACCTCGCCCACGGACTTCATCTGCAAGCCCAATCGGCGATCGGCACCCTCAAACTTGTCGAAATTCCACCGCGGGATCTTCACGATTACGTAATCGAGCGTCGGCTCGAAAAACGCGCTCGTCGTCCCAGTGATTGGGTTCTTCAGCTCATCGAGATGGTATCCGATGGCCAATTTGGCCGAAATCTTTGCGATCGGATAGCCCGTCGCCTTGGAGGCAAGCGCAGAAGATCGGCTCACCCGGGGGTTGATTTCGATGGCGATGATCTTTTCCTCCGCATCGGGGCTCACGGCAAATTGCACATTGCAACCACCGGCAAAATCGCCGATGGACCGCATCATCCGTATCGCCATGTCACGCATGCGTTGAAACGCCGTGTCACTCAAGGTCATCGCCGGTGCCACAGTGATACTATCCCCCGTATGAATGCCCATGGGGTCAAAGTTCTCAATCGAACAGATGATGATCACGTTGTCATTTGCATCGCGCAACAACTCGAGTTCGTACTCCTTCCAACCGAGCAATGCCTTGTCGAGCATCACCTCGTGGATAGGCGAACTGTGGAGTCCGCGCGTTAAGAGCTTGTCGAAATCCTCGGCGTTGTGAACGATGCTTGCGCCCGCGCCACCCAAGGTGAACGACGGTCGAATGCAGATCGGAAAGCCAAATTCCTGCGCGACTTCCTTGCCCTGAAGAAAGCTCTTGGCAGTCGCCTGCGGGGCCATCGGAACGTC